>NZ_JACGAS010000003.1:0-131153 GCF_020138135.1 Campylobacter sp. RM12647
TCTTTATCACGCTAATCACTCAAAGGCTTTTTATACCACGCTTTTAGGGTTTATGCCTGATTATAAAGAAAGAATTAATTTATTAAAAGATAAATAATTTATATTTATCCCCCATATTTTATACAGCTAATGCCAAATTTATCTCTTATAGCACTTAGGGTTTCGTTTAATTTTTGATTTTTTGTGGTGTTTTGAAAAATATTTTCGCAATATGTTTTATCAAGATTATTAGCAGCAATTCCTATGTAATAAACACTTACATTTTTCGTATTTTTCATAAGAATTTCAAATCCTTTTACGGCATTATCAATTAGATTTTTTTCATCAAATGGTTGCATAATTTCAACTCCAATATGCTCTAATTTATTGCCGTATTTAATACTTATTTCTATTTTTTTAGGATGATATTTGTGCTTTGAAATCCAAACACATAAATATCTAGCAAGTATTTTAACCCTTCGCCTTAACTCATCATAATCACTAATTGGCTTAAAGCTTTTTGATATTGCGTGGCTTTTAATATCTTTTGTTTCTTCTACTTTTTCATTATCAACGCCTTTAATTCTTGCTATGATTTTTTTGCCATTTTTACCATATTTATCTAGCAAATATTCTTTTTGCAATAATTCATCTAAAGTATTTACCCCATAAGCTCTTAAATATTTTTGTATTTCTCTTCCTATGCCTGCGAAATTTTTTATATCTATTCCTTTAATGGCATTGCTTAAATCATATTCCATTCTAATGCCAAAAGGTTTTGCTAAATCGGTTAAAAATTTAGCTCCCCATTTGCTATTATTAATGCCTATACTAGCTGGTAAGCCAAATTTATCTAATAGTTCTTTTTGAAGATATTTTGCATAATCTAGCACTTCTGTGTCTTTTTTAAACCCTTCTAAATCTCCAAAAAACTCATCTATGCTAAATTGTTCAATCACGGGTATTTTGCTTTCTAAAAATTGCCTTACTTTAAAGCTTAGTTCTTTATAAAATCTAATATTACTTCTAGCTATTTTTAAATTCGGACATTTTTGATAAGCTATATTTAATTTATCTCCTACTTTTACGCCATATTTTTTAGCTTCATAAGATACGGCAATTGCAGTAAAATGCCTATAATCAATTACTTTATTTTCACTTCTTGCAACTTCAATTGAGCTCATAAAGGCGATTTTATTATCTATATATTTTGCATCTTGATTGAAAAAATCTTCATCGCTTCCAGCATAAATCACGCAAGGTGTATTGCAGAGTTCTTTATTTAATAGTCGTTGTGCATTTACAAAATAGCTATCAAAATCTATATGAAGTTTCATTAGAATTTGTTTTTATAAATATTTATAAATTCATTAATAGGTGTAGCACCTTTATGATAATAAAATCCTTGTAATTCATCACAACCTAATTGTTTTAAAATATTTACTTGCTCTAGTGTTTCAACACCTTCTGCTACTACTCTTTTATTCATAGTTTTTGCTATTTTTATAATACCAATTATAATTGCTTTTGAGTTTTCATTAATTAAATCACAATCTTTACTATTTAATCCATCTATAAAGCTTTTATCAATTTTAATTGTATCAATAGGTAAATGATTTATATAAGAAAGAGAACTATAATCTTTCCCAAAATCATCAATACTTATTAAAAATCCAATAGCTTTTAATTTTTCTAATATAGTTTCACTACTGCTATTAAGTCTATATCTTTCTGTTATTTCTATATCTATTAAATTTGGATTTATATCGTATTTTTTAACATTTGCTAGCAAATAATTTATCATATCTTTATTGTGCAAGTGTTTTGCTGATATATTAATACTTATTGGAATATTTATTCCCTTATTTTTTAAAACTTGTATTTCTTGAAATACTTTTGCAATTACAAATTTTTCAAGTTTTATTATTAAATCAGTTTTTTCTGCAATTCTTATAAATTTTTCTGTATTTTCAAATTTATCATTTCGTTTCCAGCGAATTAATGCTTCTGCGCCTTTTACTAAATTATCATTTGCTCCGATTTTTGCTTGATAATATACATCAAGTTCACCTTTTTCTAAAGCCCTTTTTAAATCATTTTCCAATTTTGCTTCATTATCTATTTGTGTTTTAACTTCATCAGAATAATCGCAATACAATGTATCTTTTTGAACGCTTGAAAGTAAGGCTGCTTTGTAAGTATCGTTTATTATTTGATTGTAATTTTCATTTGTTAATACACTAAAGCCAACCCCTATACTTTGTTCATAAATTCCATCACTTCCAAAATTAATACTTTCACTAAAGCATTCGTGCAACTTAATAGCCATATTATTAAAAGTTGTTTGTATTTCATCAATACAAGGAAATGCTAATAAAAAATCTCCATTGCCACTTATTTTGGCTATTTTAGAGTTTAAAATAGTTGTAGAAAAACTTGAAAATCTACTTGCTAATTCTAATATTATTTTATCAGCTAAATCAAAACTTCTACTTTTTAATAGATTTTGATAGTCTTTAAGATATATATAGCTAACTATTATAGGACAATCGCTTTTTTCATAGAGTTCTTGTATGTCTAATAAGAATTTTTGTTTTTTAGGTAATTTAGTTAAAGAATTATAATTTTCTTGATAGTATATATCATTTAAGACTTCATTTAAAGAATTTGCTATTTTTTGAAATTCGCTGTAATTTAGCGTATCGTTTAGCATTAAAGGCTTATGTTTTTTGACTGAATTTGCGAGAAGTTCTGCAAAATCATTAAAATTTGATTTTACTCTTTTTAATCTTTTTATATAAATTGCATTACTAATAACTGCGGCTACTAATACAGCGAAAGAAAATACTAAAAATTGAAAAATAGTATGGTCTTTATTTTGTTGTAGCCTAATTACTAAGCTATCATTTCCTATATTGTGAATTCTATGATGCTCTTCAATTCTTTTTGCCTCGCTAATATATCTATAAGTTCCAAAAATTCCACCAGCAATTTCAATTAGTAAAAAAGTTGTAATAATAAAATTCTTAAACGAGTTAGATAGAATTGATTTTGTTTTCATAGTACTCACCTAAACATTTTAATTGATGCCTTTGCTTCTTCTTTTTCCATATAATTACGAACTGATTCTTGAGCATTTTTATTCATTAAATAGCTTTTAATTTGTTCTTTTGCTACTTCATAACTTGCCCCATTCATCTTATCTTTATTTAAATTATAAAATCTAATTACTTCATCATCGCTTACATCTTTCATATAATTTTGAGCGATTAAATCAAATAATTTCTTTTTTAGAATTTCATCTTTTATATTTTCTGTTAGCATTTTGATTTTATCTTGGTTATGTTCTATGAAAGTAGATAAGCTAATATTATTAGCAGCAGCTATTTTTGATAATTCTTGATTGATTTCTAGTTCATTTGCAGTTAATTTGAATTTTTTAGCTAAAGATGTGCATATTTTATTTTGAATTAGCAATCTTAATGCGTCGTTTTGGCTTATATTCATATATTGTGAAATTTCTATAATATCAATATTTGTAATAGGCTCGTTATTAACACTAGCTATGATTGAAGTTATAGGACTTGCGTTCATAAATGCACCAAATACAAGTGCAAGCAAAATTTTTCTCATTATTTACCTTTAAGTGATTTTAAATGATTATAACTATAAAAAATTCACAAAAGGCTAATAATAATGATAGTTACAAGATTTGCACCCTCTCCGACAGGGTTTTTACATATTGGTGGATTAAGAACAGCACTTTTTTCTTATCTTTACGCTAAAAGAAATAATGGTAAATTTATTCTTCGTATTGAAGATACAGATATGGCAAGAAATAGCGAAGAAGCAACCAAAGCTATTTTAGAAGCTTTTAAATGGGTTGATTTAGAAGTAGATGGGGAAATTACTTACCAAAGTAAAAGATTAGATATTTATAAAGAATATATTCAAAAATTACTTGATAGTGGCAATGCTTATTATTGTTATATGAGCGAAGATGAGTTAAACTCATTAAGAGCAGAGCAAGAAGCTAGAAAAGAACGCCCTAAATATGATGGAAGATACAGAGATTTTAAAGGCACTCCACCAGAAGGAATTAAGCCTGTTGTAAGGATTAAAGCACCGCTTGATGGAGAAATAATAGTAAATGATGGAGTAAAGGGCGAAATTAGATTTAACGCTGCTGATATTTTAGATGATTTTGTAATAGCTCGTGCTGATGGCACTCCTACTTATAATTTCGTAGTGGTTGTTGATGATGCTTTAATGGGCGTAACTGATGTTGTTCGTGGAGATGACCATCTTTCAAATACTCCAAAACAAATAATAATTTATGAAGCTTTAGGCTTTAAGGTTCCTAATTTTTATCATTTAGCTATGATAAATGGAGAAGATGGCAAAAAACTTAGCAAAAGACACGGAGCAACCGATGTTATGGAATATAAGGCTTTAGGATATTTGCCTGAAGCTTTACTTAATTTCTTATTAAGATTAGGATTTTCAAACAAAGACCAAGAAATATTTTCAATGCAAGAAATGAAAGAATGTTTTACATTTGATAATGTTAGCAAAGGTGCAAGTACATATAACGCACAAAAATTAGAATGGATTAATGCTCATTATATAAAAAGCGTTAGCGATGAAAGATTAGTAAATGCTTGTAAAGATTTAGGATTTGATTTTTCAAGTGTTAAGAATTATTCATTCTTATTAACAATGTTAAGAGAAAGAGCTAAGACTTTAATAGATTTGATAAATAGTGCAAAAATTATTATAAACGAGCCAAATTCTTATGAAGAAAGTGGAGTTGCTAAGTTTGTAAATGATAATAGTAAAGCTTTATTTTCTAAGTTTGTAAATGATTTTAAAGGTGCAAATACTGAAGCAGAATTTGAATTAGCCGTTAAACAATTTTTAGATAGCAATAATGCTAAGTTAAAAGACATAGCGCAATTAATTAGATTAAGCCTAACAGGAACAACAATTAGTCCTAGTATTTATGCTATTATGGAATTTTTAGGCAATGATGAGATTAAAAAAAGATTTAATAATTTTTTAAAGGAGATTTTATGAATAATTTAAAAGAAAGAGCATTAGAGTATCATTTAGGCGGTAAATTAGGCACTTTTATTAAAACGCCTATGAAAGAATATGAGAGTTTAAGTTTAGCATATTCTCCTGGAGTTGCATATCCTTGTGAAGAGATTGCTCGTGATAGTGATTTAGCTTATAAATACACAAGTAAAGGTAATTTAGTAGCAGTTATTAGCGATGGTTCAGCTGTTTTAGGTCTTGGCAATATCGGTGGAATTGCAGGAAAACCTGTTATGGAAGGTAAGGCTTGCTTATTTAAAAAATTTGCAAATGTTGATTCTTATGATATTGAATTAAGCACTCAAGATACCGAAGAAATAATAGCAGCAGTAAAAGCCATTGCTCCTAGTTTTGGCGGTATTAACCTTGAAGATATAGCAGCTCCAAAATGTTTTGAGATTGAAGCAAGACTTCAAGATTTAGGTATTCCTGTAATGCATGATGACCAACACGGAACGGCTATTATTAGTGCGGCGGGGTTAATTAATGCTTGCGAAATAATTGGCAAAAAATTAGAAGATTTAAAAGTAGTTGTTTGTGGAGCAGGAGCAGCAGGGATTGCGAGTGCTAAGATATATAAGACTTTAGGAGTTAAAAAGATTTATTTAGTAGATTCTAAAGGTGTTTGCAATACTAAAAGAACAGATTTAAATGAGCATAAATTAGAATTTGTAAGAGAATGTGATGAGGATACTTTAGCTGATGTTTTAAAAGGAGCTGATGTTTTCTTAGGGCTTAGCAAAGCTGGAGCTTTAAGCGAAGAAATGTTAAAAACTATGGCAGAAAATCCAATAGTATTTGCTTTAGCTAATCCTGACCCAGAGATTTTACCTGAACTTGCGAAAAAAGTTCGCCCTGATGTAATTATTGCAACAGGAAGAAGCGATTATGACAATCAAATCAACAATGTTTTAGGCTTTCCATATATTTTCCGTGGGGCTTTAGATGTTAGAGCTAGAAAGATTTCTATGGGTATGAAAATAGCAGCTGTTAAGGCTTTAAGTGAATTAGGACGCCTTGAAGTTAGCGAAAAAACTAAAAAATTATATGGTAAAGACTTAAAATATGGAAAAGATTTAATAATTCCAAAACCATTTGATGATAGGGTAAAAGCTTATGTTAGCACTGCAGTTGCTAAGGCTGCTGTTGATGAAGGCATAGCTTTAGTTAAAAATTTTGATGATAAAGCATATTTTGAAAGGTTATTGAATGAAAGTAATTAAAAATACACTAGTTTCAACTTATTTAGCGAAAATTAGAGATAAGAACACATCTTGTAGGGATTTTCGTGAGCATATAAAAAAGCTTAGTGGATTCGTGATTTATGAAGCTTGTGAATTTTTAAGCACAGAAAAAGTTAATATTCAAACTCCACTTATGCCTTGTGAGTGCGAAGTTATTAGCGATGATATTGTAATAGTACCTATTTTAAGAGCAGCTCTTGGTATGAGTGATATTGCACTTGATTTATTGGGTAAAGCTAGTGTGGGATTTTTAGGTATTCAACGCAATGAAGAAACGCTTGAGCCTGAATTTTTCTTTGAAAAATACCCACAAGATATGCAAAATAAAACTGCAATTATAATTGACCCTATGTTTGCAACTGGCGGAAGTGCTATTGCAGCTGTTGATAGATTAAAATCAATTGGTGTCAAAAAAATAATTTTTGCAAGTATCATTGCAACTCCTGAAGCAAGAGATAGAATGAAAAAAGCTCATCCTGATGTAGCATTAATTACTGCTTGTTTGGATAAAGGATTGAATGAAAAAGGTTATATTATCCCAGGTCTTGGAGATGCTGGAGATAGGATATTTAATACTTTAAAGGCTTAAAAATGAAAAAAATATTATTGGGTTTAAGTTTATTTGTTTGTTTAAATGCTGAGGTAATTACACAAAATATCAAGGAATTTGATTTTACTAATAGTGATTATGCTGTAATTGATGTTAGAATGCCTAGTGAATACGCTGCAACAGGCGTTGTAAATAAAGCAAAATTGATAACATTTCTAAACGAAAATGGAAGTATCAATCCTGATTTTTTGAATGAAATTAGTAAAAATTATTCAAAAGATAGCAAAATAGCAATTATGTGTAGAAGTGGCAAAAGAAGTGTAATGGTAACTAAAATGCTTGAGCAAAACGGCTTTACTAATATAATAAATCTTGATGGTGGAATGAACGAATTATTAAAGACAGATATTAAATTAGTTCCATATCAAAATTAATTTTTAATCCTATTTTAAATTCTTTTTAAAATAGGATTTATTTAAGTATTCCTTGATAGCCTGTATTAAAAAGTGCTTGATTTATTATGCTTTCGTTAAGTTCTTTATCGCTTTTAATTATCGCTGTTTTATTTTCTAAACTAACATTTACTTTATTTACTCCATCAATTTTTAGTAGTGCCTTTCTAACAATTGCCGTGCATAATGGGCAATGTATTTTAGGAATTTCTAAAGTGTATTGATAAGCATTTAAAACACTTAAAAATAAGCTTAACAATAATATTTTTTTCAAATCATTGCTCCTATAATTTCAGGATAAAATACGATAAATAATAATGCAAGTCCTATTAAAAATAATCTGATTTTATTTTTTTGATTTAGTTTTTTATAGACAAATATGCAATATAAAATGCAGGTTGCAATCCCCAAATATACTCTAAAAGGTGCTAAAAAATCAAAATTAACAAGGCTTACTCCAAATATCAAAAAGCTAATAGCTCCAACACAACAAAGGCTAGAGCTAATAGCTAAGATAAACATTGATATTAAATATTTTTTCATATTTGTTTTGAAGTGTATTCATATACAAATTCATTAGGTGAATAATAATCAATAGTATTTGAATCAACTTCAGCATATACATAGCCAAAATTATTAAGCGGTGCTTGAGCTGGTCGTGGAATTAGCACGAAATCTCTTTTGGTATTAAACTCGCACCAACACATTTCCCAATTGCCGAATTGAAATTCTCTTAATTTTTGTATACCACTATCATTATTATCTAGGTTTAAAGATAATTTAACTTTAGCTACATCAGCAGGATCGCAAGGAATCCACCCATAGCCTTTTAGATAAAACTCCGCCCTACAATGTTGAGCTTTTGTTATATTTTCTTTACTACCCATTGCAGCATAAAATCTACTCGCACCTAAACGAATTCCAAAGCACTCTCTAGCAGGAATATTAATACTTCTTAAAAGTGCTACAAAAACAGAGCTAATATCAGTGCATTTGCCATAAAGTTTTTTACTTTCTAAAATAGCCTTAGCATCACCAATTCCACACCCAATTACGCTCTCATCACGAGTAAAATTAAGTGCTACCCAATCATAAATAGCTTTTGCTTTTTCTAAATCGCCTTTTATACCTTTTGTAATTTTTAGTGCATATTCTTTTACTATTCCGCTAGTAAAAATATGTTCGCTTGGTTTTAGATATTGTGCGATACTTTCGTCTAATTTCTCGTTTTCATTAAAATTAACTTTAGAAAAATCAGTAATTCTATCGTGAGTTTTAATGCTAAATTGTGTTATTAATTCAGCTTTTACATTAGAAAAACTTGCATATAAACTATTAGTTTCAAAATCACTTAAATAAATTTCATTGTAATTTCCACTATTTACAATATCACTTGTAAGGTATTGATATGAGCGTGATTTTGGTAATGGAAGCCATATTTTGCTAACTTCGCCTAATTCGCTTAAATTATGTTTTAAGCTTACAATGTATTCTTTACTATCGTCTTTTGTTGCTTGAGTATTATTTACTAAAGGTGTTTCATTCGCACTTAGTAAAGTGTTTGCTGCAACTGCAGACGATAAAGTTAAAAATGTTCTTCTTTTCATAACTTTATCCTTGTGTGAAATAAACTTTTATTTTAAATTATTTTATTTAATAATAAATTTAGTTTTTTAATAGTTTTTATGTTATTATTGACCTTTACATTTTTACAAAGGAAAATTATGGCTAAAGATGATGTAATAGAAATTGACGGCGAAGTTATTGAAGCTTTACCAAATGCAACTTTTAAAGTTGAGCTTGATAACAAACACGTAATTTTATGCCACATTGCGGGTAAAATGAGAATGCACTATATTAAAATTATGCCAGGAGATAGAGTAAGAGTTGAGCTAACTCCTTATAGTCTTGATAAAGGACGCATTACTTATAGACACAAATAATTTAGCACTTTTTATGGTGCTAAACTTCTAAATTATTTTTTACCATTCATTTATCTTGGGGGGGGGTATAATCACTCTTTTGAAAGGAGATTAAATGAGTGATTTAACAACAAATGAAAATCAAAATGAAAACAAATATGATTTGTTTAATGGAGTTTTATTAGTAGATGTTGGTTCCGTAACGCAATATAGCTTAATTCATATGAGTGAATACGAAATAACTGCCGAGTCTAGTATTAATTATGAAGATGCAGAAAAGTCATTAAAAAATTTAGCTAGTTCTTTAGGCTTTAACTGTGTTTTAAATGTAGTAAGAAGCAATTATACTACAGGCAGTAGAACTACGGAGACTATGTATACAGAAGGTAGTTCAACAGGTAGTATTAATAAGGGTTTTTTTAACACTTATAATACTACATCTACAACTAATTCTACAACTACAGTCAATTCAAACACTAAGGTATATAATACTTTTATTATAAAGGGTATTCTTGCAATCATCGGTAAGCTAAGTCCTATTGGAGAAATAATTAGTATAAATGCTATTTTAGAAAGAGAAAAAATGGCTCATGAATATATCAATGTTGTTAAAAATATCTACAATGCTAATTATAAGATGAATGATATACCTCGTGATGAATCTAAGATGATGTTATTTAGTTTTATATTTGTAGTACTTCTTTTACAATTAACTCCATATGTCGGACACTTGTTTTTTGCAATGGCTATATATGGTTTGTTTTATTATCCTAGTGTGTATAATGATGGTAGCATTGATATGGTTAAAAAAAATATTAAAGAATCAAACGATATTTATAATATTTATGAATCAAAACTTAAAAATCTTGTATCAATATATGGTTATGATGGTGTTTTAAATATTTATAGATTAACAAGAACCGGTGCAATTTACAACACATCAATTAAACACATAGGGGCATAAAATGAATAATTTAGAAAAAATAAATAATTTAGACAATCTTAAATGTGGTGAATTTTCAAGAGCATTACATAAAATTGCTGTGGATAATACATCAGATATTAATGAAATATTAAAGTATGCACAAAATGACCCACTTGAAGTAGTAACAAAAAGAGCAAGAGATAATATACCTTTTTATCGTTTAATATTAATAATAGTTGTTATAGTTGATATATGGTATTATATTTTTTATTAATACCTAATAGTAATTATAGACATTGCTTTTGTGAGTTTTGAGTAAATCATCTTAATATTAAAAGGAATTTTAAAATTTCTTTTAATAAATTCTTAAATAATTTTTATAATATGCTCTATTTTATTTTTATCTAGTATTTTTGAAACTTCGCTTATATTGGGATATTTCACCCACATTAAAAGTTATCTAAAACTTTATGAATTAAAAAAGTAAAATTTATAAATTAATTCTTAAATAATAGTTTGAGATTAGATTGCTAAGAAATTTTTAGAATTATCAAAGACAAATAAATTTAATATTTAAACCTATATTAATTTTGTTTTGCTAATATTAGCACTTTTGCAATTTATCTGTGTGAAGAAGTAATATTTGAGTGAATTTTCCACCATTTAAATATTAGTTGGTAATTCGTGATACCTAAAAATGCAGATTGTAAAAAAGTGGAAAGCAAATTATTTTTTAGGAGACAAGATGAAAGTAAGACCATCTGTTAAGAAAATGTGCGACAAATGTAAAGTCGTTATGAGAAAAGGCGTTGTTCGTATTATTTGCGAAAATCCAAAACACAAACAAAGACAAGGATAAGGTATGGCTCGTATTGCAGGTGTTGATTTACCAAAGAAAAAAAGAATTGAATATGGCTTAACTTATATCTATGGTATAGGTTTATTTACTTCACGCAAAATTTTAGCAGCAGTTGGAATAGATCCAAACAAGCGTGTATATGAATTAAGCGAAGATGAAGCAGCAAATATTCGTAAAGAAATCCAAGAACATTATTTAGTTGAGGGTGATTTAAGAAAACAAGTTGCTATGGACATTAAAGCTTTAATGGATTTAGGTTCATATCGTGGTTTAAGACATAGAAAAGGTTTACCAGTGCGTGGTCAAAAAACTAAAACAAATGCTAGAACTCGCAAAGGTAAGAGAAAAACCGTTGGTGCAAAAGCGTAAGGATAGATAATGGCTAAGAGAAAAGTAGTTAAGAAAAAAGTAGTTAAAAAGAATATTGCTAAAGGTGTAGTATATATTAGTGCAACTTTTAACAATACAATGGTAACAGTTACAGATGAAATGGGAAATGCAATTGCATGGAGTAGTGCAGGTGGTTTAGGATTTAAAGGTTCTAAAAAATCAACTCCATTTGCTGCTCAACAAGCGGTTGAAGATGCTTTAAATAAAGCTAAAGAACACGGAATTAAAGAAGTTGGTATTCGTGTTCAAGGTCCTGGTAGCGGTAGAGAAACTGCTGTTAAGAGTGTTGGTGCAGTTGAAGGTATTAAAGTTACTTTCTTAAAAGATATTACACCATTAGCACATAATGGTTGCAGACCACCAAAACGCCGTCGTGTATAATATAAGTATAGGAATATAGGAGAAATAGTATGGCAAGATATACTGGACCAGTAGAGAAAATTGAAAGAAGATTAGGCGTTAGCCTTGCAATGAAGGGTGAAAGAAGACTAGCTGGTAAGAGTGCTTTAGATAAAAGACCTTATGCACCAGGTCAGCATGGTCAAAGAAGAGGTAAAATTAGCGAATACGGCTTACAATTAAGAGAAAAGCAAAAAGCTAAATTTATGTATGGTGTAAGCGAAAAGCAATTTAGAAAATTATTCCAAGAAGCTGCTAGAAAAGATGGAAATACAGGTTCTATTTTAATTCAATTCTTAGAACAAAGACTTGATAATGTTGTTTATAGAATGGGTTTTGCTACAACTCGCCGTTTTGCAAGACAACTTGTAACTCACGGACATATTTTAGTAAATGGTAAAAGAGTAGATGTTCCAAGTTATAGAGTATTACCAGGCGCTAAAATTGAAGTTGTAGAAAAAAGCAAAAACAATCCTCAAATAGTAAGAGCAGTTGAACTTACAAATCAAACAGGTATTGTTGAGTGGGTTGATGTTGAAAAAGATAAAAAATATGGAATTTTCACAAGAAAACCTGAGAGAGAAGAAGTTGTCATTCCTGTTGAGGAAAGATTCATAGTAGAGCTATACTCTAAGTAATAAGGAGTAGCAAATGAGAAAAGTAGTTACAACAGCTCATATGCCAAATGATTTTACTATTGAAAATATCGGCGAAAATAAAGCACGCATTAGTGCTTGGCCTTTTGAAATTGGTTTTGGCATTACATTAGCACATCCACTGCACAGGCTTTTACGCCTTAGTGCAATTGGCTATGCAGCAACTGCTATTAAAATTGATGGAGTAAGCCATGAATTTGATAGCAAAAGAGGTATGGTAGAAGATATTTCTTTATTTATTATTAATATCAAAAATATGCGTTTTAAAATTAAAAACGAAGATAGTAAAAGAGAAGAAGTAAGCTTTAGCTTTAAAGGGCCAAGAGAAATTAAAGGTAGTGATTTAGCTAATAATGTAATTGAAGTTGTAAATCCTGATAACTACATTGCTACTATAAATGAAGACACTGAATTAGACTTCACATTAATTATTGAAAAAGGTATTGGCTATGTAGCAAGCGAAGATTTAAGAGAAAAAACTGATAGTAGTTTTATAGCTCTTGATGCGTTTTTTACACCAGTTAGAAATGCAAATTATTCAATAGAAAAGGTATTACACGAAGATAATCCTGATTATGAAAAAATTGTATTTGAAATAACAACTGATGGTCAAATTACACCTGAAGATGCGTTTAAAAATGCTTTAGATGCTATGTATCAACAAATGATGGTATTTAATAAAATTGCAACTACAAGTCCTAGATTAATAGGGGAAGAAACAACTGAAGAAATTGATTTATCTCCTTTATTAAAAAGCGTTAAGGAACTTGGTTTAAGCGTAAGAAGTAATAATGGTTTAGAAAAAGCTGGCATTGAATTTATAGGCGAATTAGCTTTAATGAGTGAAAGCGATGTAAATAATTTAAAAAATGTTGGTAAAAAATCAGTGGATGAAATTACTACTGCTATGAAAGAAATAGGCTATCCGATAGGTTCAAATTCTGTAGATGCTTATAAAGATAAACTTATTGAAAAAATAAAAGAAATTAAAGGATAATAAATGAGACACGGACATGGATATAGAAAGCTAGGTCGTACTAGCACTCATCGTGCAGCTTTACTAAAGAATTTAAGCATTGCAATTATCAAAAATGGTAAGATTGAAACAACTTTAGAAAAAGCTAAAGAATTAAGATCATACATTGAAAAACTAATCACTCGTGCAAGAGTTGGAGATTTTAACGCTCATAGAGCAGTATTTGCAGCTTTACAAGACAAAGAATGCACAAATAAATTAGTAAATGAAATAGCTCCAAATTACAAAGAAAGAAATGGTGGCTATACAAGAATTATTAAAACAAGAACTCGCCGTGGTGATGCGGCTACTTTAGCTTATATTGAGCTAGTATAATAATTGAGTGCTTCGGCACTCAAAATATTATGAATAAAATAACACTCCCAAATAATCAAACTTTAGAAAACTATATATTAAACAAAGAACTTTTTACCCTAGCTGATATTTCTCAAAATGCTTATAAATTTTGGAAAAATATAAAATACGCACAATATCCAAATTCTAGAATTGTATTTTTAGATAAAAATACAATAGCTAAAAAATATGAGAATTTAATCCCTAAATGCTCTAATTTAAGTGGATTAGTATTAGCTAGTGCATTTTGTTCTATGAGTAATCTAGCGCCATCACATTTAAATCCAAATAATAATTCAAATCTTTTAAATGTAATAAAATTAGTAGAGATTGCAGGAATAAAATTTATTGATTTAAATGATTTTTTTACAAAGTTAAAAATACCTTTAAATTCTCATATTTATATAGAAAAATGTTGTTATTTTGCACCCGAGCCTTTTGAGAAAAAAATCAAACTCACAAATACTTTATGTTTAGGATATTACTAAGGAGATAAAATGCTTACGAAAATAAGAGATATTTTAAAAAACAATAATGCTGATTTTGCTTTAATACTAACGGCTGATTATCACTTGAGTGAGTATATTCCTGAATATTTTAAACTTAGAGAATTTATAAGTGGATTTAGCGGTTCTGCGGGCTCGCTTTTAATTAGCTTTGATGATGCAATTTTATTTACTGATGGCAGATATTTTTTACAAGCTGAAAATGAGTTAAAAGATAGCATTAGATTAATCAAAAGCCCTGATTATATAGATTATATTAAAAATAATCTAAGCACCAAAAAGGCTTTAATTGATTTAAAAACCATATCTCAAAATAATTATGAAAAGCTAAAAAACCTTGTTAATATAATAGATTATGATAATTTTTATAAAGATTTTTACGATAAAGAACTCCCACAAGAGCCAATCTATAAACAAAACGAAAAATTCATAAGTAATTTAAGTGCTAATAAAATAAAAAAAGTCCAAGATGAATTAAAAAATAAAAACATTGATTATTGCGTAATCTCAAGCCTTAGCGATATAGCTTATCTTACAAATTATCGTGGTAAAGATGTGGAATTTAACCCTGTATTTTTAAGCTATATGATAATTTCACAAACAAATGCGATTTGTTATATAGAGCCAACAAAGCTTAAAAATATTCAAAAAGATTTAAATATAATTTATAAAAATTACGATGAGTTTTATTCGGATTTATCTAGTTTAAGTGGTAATGTATTGTGTGATTTTGCCAATACGAATGCAAAAATTATTAGCTTAATAAATGCAAATTTAGTAAATGAAATCTTGCCTAGCACCATACATAAAGCTTGTAAAAATGATATAGAAATAAAGCACATAAAACAAGCTCATATAATTGATGCTATTGCATTAACTAAGTTTAATTATTACTTAGAAAATACTAATTTAGACTTAGTTGATGAGCTAAAAATTGATGAAGTTCTAACGCAATTTAGACAAGAAAATGAGTATTTTATCAGCAATTCTTTTGATACTATCGCAGCATTTAATGAAAACGCCGCAATAATTCATTATAAAGCAAACACAAAAACTTCAAAATTACTTAATAAATCAGGTTTATTATTACTTGATAGTGGGGCTCAATACGAGTGCGGCACTACTGATATTACGAGAGTTTTTAAGATAAAAAACGCAAGTTTAGAGCAAATTAGAGATTATACTTTGGTTTTAAAAGCACATATTGCAATATCAAAAACCATAGCACCCGAAAATATAAAAATGCCTTTATTAGACAGCATTGCAAGAAAAGAATTATGGCAATACGGATTTGATTATTTGCATGGCACAGGACATGGGGTAGGGTATTTTTTAAATGTTCATGAAGGGCCACAAGTTTTATCGCTAAATGCTAATATTAGCGAACATACTAAATTAAAAAGGGGTATGCTAACATCAATTGAGCCAGGTTTGTATCATAATAACAAATACGGAATTAGACTTGAGAATTTAGCAATTAGTAAGTATTGTTTTAGCAGTGAATACGGAGATTTTTTGAGCTTTGATATAGTTACGCTTTATCCTTTTGAGCTTGATTTGATTGATAAAAAATTATTAAATCAAGATGAGATTAATTGGCTAAATGATTATCATAAAAAGGTTTTTGATACCATAAGTGTATTTTTAGATGATGAGTTAAAGCAGTTTTTGAAATTTAAAACGAGAGCATTAAACTAAACTTTAGGAATATTATTTGCTATTAAACAAATAATTAAAGGAGTTTTAATGAAAGTAGAAAATATTGCAGTATTTAATGATACTAAAATCAAAAAAAGCAAACAAATATCATCTGAATTTTTTACAAATGAATTAGCTAAAGTTACGACAAAAACTATATCAAATAATACGCCAACTTCACTAAGCACTTTAAACAATAGTATAAAAAATGAGCTTGATTATAAAAACGAATTAAATAAAGCAAAATCTAGCATTCAGTTTGGCTATAGCGTAGATAATGATGGTTTTTTAGGAGCTGATTTTAATAAGGCTGCAGGATTGCCAGATGATTTTAAAATCCACTCAAGCACACTAAAAGAAATAGTTAGATTTAATGAAAAAATGAATGTATATTCGGTGATGAAAGATTCGGGCAAGACATTTAGCAATATTGATTTAGCTGATACTATTAAGCATTATTATGATTTATTTACGCAAATTACTCACAACAATCAAGATTATCCAAGTGGTATTAGCATAGATTTTGGTTATAGTAAGGTTAGTTTTGATTATATAAATGATGTTAGCAAATACAAAATCACAAATATTTATAAAAATAACGAAGAATTAGAATATGCAAAAAGCATAAAAGCAGATGGCTTTAGCGTAATAGAGCTTAGTTTCGAGCCAAAAAATATTAGCGTTGATAAAGAACTTGCTTTTAGCCCTGATTTTTCTATGTATAATGAAAAAGAAAAGAAATTCATAGGATTTTTACAAAGCATAAATCCATTTGCAAGTGATAGTGGGACAACAAGGCTAAGCAAAGATGCTTTAAAATATGCTTTAGCTATGCAAGATGATTACAATAATATAAATAAAGATATTAAAAAGCATAAAGATTTATTAAAAATGGCTGATGAGATTAAGCATTTAGGCATTGATGAATTGCTAAAAACTAATACCGAAGTGGCTAAGTTTTTAGACAAAACTAAGGCTTGATTAGACTAAAATCTGCATTAGTTTTGCTTTATTCTCTTGGCTAATTTGGTAACTATCTTTACATTTTTGTAAAGTCATTTTAAGTGTTTTAGCGTCTAATTTGTGCGAGCTTAAAAACGAAATGCCTAATTCAAATTCTTTAGCTAAAACTACTTGAAAATACCAAGCTCTAGCCATATTTATATAATATTCATCACTTTTTATATTAAATATAGCTTTTAACCCATCTTTATAAGCGATAAATTTCATATAACAAATTATCCCAAAACGAATTTTGTATATGTGGTTTTCGCAAATTAATTCATTTGCAAAATCTTTTATATCTTGATTTTTAAAGCTTTTAGGCACTAAAGTATCACAATTAGCCCAATTATCAACGAAATCTAAATAAAGCTTAGTGTATTTTAGTGCTTTTGAGAAGTCTTTTTCATAATTAATCCCATAGGCAATTATTTGTAGATATTCATAAAATTTCTCATCTTTTAAAAACTTATTAAAAAATTCATCAAAGGTATTTTCTTTTTGAAGTTTTTTTGCGTAGTCTTTTAATATATTTGAGCGAACTCCTAAAATTTCATATTTGCTAAAAACTAATTTTTTATGAAATTCTTTATAATTGTTATCAATAAATTTTGTTAAATACTCTTTCAACCTAGCTCCTTTTAAATGCTAATATAAATAATTGGAATTTAAAGATTATATTTTAAATTCTAAAACTAAACTTAAAAAGAAATTACTAATTAACAAATATTTACAAATTTTTATTATTTTCATAGATTTAAAGTTAAATTTTGATAATATTAAAAGATTTTAATTCAAGGAATAATTATGAGAAATAAACTAAGTTTATCTTTATTAACTTGTTTAGCAATCAGCGGGGGGGGGTATTTACACGCTGAATTTTTTGATGTAGCTTGTAAAGATACTAATGATTGCGTAATCAAAGATACTAATCTTGAAATAGGTTCTACTAAAACTATAAATTCATTAAAAGGAACAAATTCTTCGGTAAAAATTACAAGTGGTTTAACGGCTAATAAAATAGAATTAGTTGGAACAAAAGAACAAGAAAAATATAATAATACTTTAGACATTAGTGGAAAAACTAAAATAGATAATTTAATATTGGACAATATGAATATAGAAAATAATTCTAGTTTTCAATCTAGTGCAGTTATTAAAAATTCTATATATACTCATGGTAAATTAAGTCATATGATTACTAATTTTGATAAATTAGATATTACAGATTCAAAATACATACATATTGGAACTATGACTGATACTATAAAAGATTTATTTGTTAAAGATAGTAATTTTGAATCTCAAGGGGGACATTTATATTTTAATAATATTTCAAAAGCAGATGGATTAGTAATTGATATAACAAATGCTGGTGGCGGTGCTACTATTCAAAACAAAGCCAAAGATGATGCTAGTGTTGTAAAAAAAACGCAAGTAAATATATATGGTGGTAAGTTTAATTTAGAAAGTGGAACTAGCGTAAATGATTTAAAAATAGCAATTACTATGGAAAATGGTGATGTAAAGAAAAAAGGTTGGCTTAATATTGAAGGTAAATATAGTGGAGATAATGGCATTACTATTAGTGGTTTAGAAGTTGAAGATGAAGGCAAAATTACTATTGGTAACAATGTTAAAATCAACGATAGTGTAATCAATATAAAAGATACAGCAGACCTTGTATGGTTAGATGGTAAAGCTGATTTTAATAATGTAAATATTTCTAAAGCTACATCTACTCCAACTAGTCATAATATAGTTGTAAAAGATAATTCAAATATAACTTTTACTAATAGCAATTTAACTAATCTTTCTATTAATGCCAATAGTGTAAATGATAAAAATGCCACTTTAAATATAGTTGGTGGTAAGCTTGTAAATACTGGGATAGGAACAGAAGCAAAAAAATCTAACTTAGTAAATGTTAATTTAAATGGAGTTGCTATTGATAATTCTAATTTATCTACAGATAATATAATAGCTCAAAATGTTACTCTTAATAATATTACAACTTCAAATAACGCAAATATTAATGCAAAAACAAAATTAGATATAAAGAATTCTAAAATAGATAATACAAACAAACTTACAGCAACTAATGCAGAAATAGGAACTTCTACAATAGGTGCAGATATTAATGTAACTAATGAGTTAAAGGCAACAAATGGTGCGAATTTAAACGGCAGTATAACTTCAGGCACTATTATTGCTGAAAATGGTTCTATATTTAATGGCACAACAACTGCAACCGACAAAATTACTTCAAGTGGTGCTATATTTGATGGAGAAGTTACAGCAAAAGATTTAGAAAGTTCTAATAACTCTAAATTTAATAACAATATAACTATTTCAAATTCTATAACTTCAAGTGATACAACATTCGCAAAAAATGTAAGTGCAAATACAATCACTTCTACTAATTCAGTATTTAACGGCACAACCACTGCAAACGATAAAATTACTTCAAATGGTGCTACATTTAATGGATTGGTAAAAGCAAATGAATTAGAAGCGAATTTAAATTCTAATTTTGATATTAATTCTAAAGTAGAAGTTAATACTTTAAATACTACTAATTCAATTTTTAGCGGTAGTGTAAATGCAAGTAATTCTATAAACTCTACAGGCTCAACCTTTAAAGCTTTAGTAAATACTTCTAGTTTAACTACTGATGCTAATAGTGTTTTTAGTGCTACATCTAAAGTAAATGTAGAGAAATTAACGGCTAATAGTACTAATTTTCAAGGTTTAGTGGATATTAATTGTAAAAATACTGACTGCACTTCAAGTCTTAATAATAGTAAGTTTAATGAATTAAGCGTTACAAATGCAACCATAAGCGATACATTTACAGCACACAAACTAACAGCAAATGATAAAGCTACATTTGAAAAAGATATAAAATCAGATTTTATCACGGCAAATAGTGGCTCAAAATTTGTAGGAACTACTACAGCAACTAATAAAATTACTTCAAGCGGTGCTACATTTGATGGAGTAGTGGAAGCAAAAGATTTAGAAAGTTCTAAAAATTCTATATTCAATAACAATATAACAGCAAGTAATTCAATCACTTCAAGTGATACAACATTCGCAAAAAATGTAAGTGCAAATACAATCACTTCTACTAATTCAGTGTTTAACGGCACAACCACTGCAACTGATAGTATAACTGCTAATAGTGGCTCAAAATTTGTAGGAAATGTAAGTGCAACTAATAAAATTACTTCAAATGGTGCTACATTTGAAAAAGAAGTAAAAACTGCATTCTTAGACGCTCAAAAAGGCTCTATATTTAATACTACAAGCATAGTCAATGCAACAGATATTAATGCAGTAGGTTCTACATTTAATGGAAGCATAGTTAAGAATAATTCAATTACAGCTGATAGTTCAACATTTGCTAATGCAATTGATACAGCTACTCTAACAGCTAAAAATAATTCAAGCTTTGCAAATGTTACAGCAAATACTATCACTTCTACTAATTCAGTATTTAACGGCACAACCACTGCAACTGATAGCATAATTGCAAATGGCGGCTCAACTTTTAATGGTTTTGTATCGGCAAATAATATAACTTCAGAAAAATCAGTATTTAATAAAGAAGTTAATGTAAAAGATACTTTAAAGTCTAATAATTCTACATTTAATTCTATAGTTAATGCCAATACAATTGAAGCAGTTTTAGACACTACATTCTCTAAAGATTCAAAAGTTAATGCTAACACTATTAATACGAGTAAATCTATTTTTGATGGCGAAGTTGTAGTAAGCAATCTTAATGCACTTAATACAAAATTTAATGGAGCTACTACAATTGATTGCAAGGATAATACAAATTGTAAGTCAGATATTAAAGCTAGTTATTTTAATGATTTGACTTTAAAAAATAATGCAAAAATTACTCTTGATGAGGGAAGTTCGGCAAATAATTTAACATTACTTGATGATACTACTTACCTAGCACTTAATGGCAAATCTCAAATCACAGGCGATATTAAAAATGAAGGTATTATTGAGATAGTTGATGGGACGATTTCATCAAAAATCACAGGTAATGGGGACTTAATCAGTAATAAAGTTGTTTATACAAACGATGTTGAATTGAGTGATATTAAAGGTAGTGGGGGTAAATTTGGTGGAATAACAACTACTACAAATGATGTAAGCGTAGATAATACAACATTTGAAAAAGATTTAAATGTAGGTAAAACTTTATATGCTAATCAAGGAAATCAGTTCAGTGGTAAAGTTAGTGCTACTGATGCAATCTTTAGCCTTGATACAAGTAAATCTATGGAAAAAGGTAATGTAATTACGGCAAATCAAGTTGATATTACTAAGGATTTAAATATAAAAGATTTAAATGTTACAGCAGAAAATATCAAATCAAATTCCGCACGCATTACAAACTCTACTATCAACTCATCAAATATCAATTCTAATTTAGTAAATATTGCAAACTCTACTATTAATTCTAAGCTTTTAGGCAAAGATGATAGCTCAAGTAATGTATATGACGCTAATATACAAAAAGATAGTGGAACTTACACTACGAAACAATCAGAATTAAATGGCAGCGTAAGGGTTGATAAACTAGATACAACAAATACTCATATAAAAGGTCAAGTAGCAGTAAATACTTTAGTAGCTAATAATTCTAAGTTTTATATTTATGGTGGTGGAATTGATACTTCATTCCACGATATTTATAGTGGAGCTATAATAGTAAGAGAAGCTATAAGTGGTGCTAACAATACAATACAACTTGCGAATACAAACCTTACTATGCTAAAAGATAAAGAAGGTTTTATCCCTATAGCAATAGTTAATAACACTACTAATTCACAAAGAAGTGATGCAAATTCTCAATCAGGAATTAGCAAGGACTTTTTTAAAGTAACTTATCAAACAAAAGTGGCAAATTATGAATTAGCCGATAGATTTACACATTTTAATCCTAATGCTAAAGGAAATGCTATTTGGAGCATTGGTATTAAAGGCGATGATTTAATAGATGAGAGTAATGTTGATAGTGTTATTTCGGGTCAAGATTTAGGCAATATAGCAAATGGTGCTAATAGCAATAATGTTAATACTTCTAGTTTAGAAGTTGTTTTAGGTGATATGTTTGATTTAATAGATTTTGATAAAGACGCTGTTGGGACGGCTAATTTCATTCTAACAAGCCCTGATTACATAGCAAATACTAAAAACAATACATTAAACAATAGATTAAGATTGGTAAAAAATCAAAAAGTAGGTAATGGATTTTGGCTAGATAATCAAATGGGATATAACAAATATGAATATAGTTCAATTCGTTATAAGAATTTTAATGTTGGTGCTGATAAGACAAATGAACTTAGCAATTCTAATTTAACTTTAGGTGTAGCTGCTAGTTTTGGAACGGCTGAAACTAAAGGAAATGTAGATGCTAATAGCGATTCAAAAGGCATTGGTTTATATGCTATGAATGTATTTAATAATGGAGTGTTTATAGGTGCTAATGCTTTTTACCACAATATATCAAGCTCTTATGAGGCAGATAAATTAGGAATTAAAGCTGATAAAAATCACAATGTTTATACAGCTAGTTTTGAAAGTGGGGTTAGATTTGGGGATAAATATTATTTTGAGCCAAGTTTAAGATATGATTTGACTTCTTATAAGCCGACTGCAATTAGCACAAATGGTCTTAGTATAAGTGGGGATAGCCAATTAAAGCATACTTTATCAGCTAAATTAGAAGGCGGAGTTTCTATGCTAGATAGCCTTGATGGATTTTTATCTGTTGCACTTAGCAAAGAACTAACTAAAAAGCCTGATATGTTGTTAATAGATGAAGTTAAAGAAAATATCATTGAAGGTAAAAAGGGCGATACAAGTGTGAATTTAAATTTTGGTGTAGATTATAAAATCAACCCTAATGCTAGTTTTAATATCAATTTAGGAAGCAATCTTTACACAAATTCTGATAAAGAATTAAAAGGTAGCTTGGGCTTTAGCTATAAATTCTAATGAAGAATTCTAATTCGTAATAACAATTACGAATTAGAATTTATTTTTACTATCACAATTATTTTCTTTTTTATTTGATATAACTAATAAAGATTTTATTGCTTTAAAATATTTTCAATTAATATATTTTTGAGTTTGTTGGTTGGATATTTTTTATGTAAGCAATTTTTAAATTCTGCTAATTATGTCAAAATGTATATTTTAAACTAAGATATTTTGCCGATAATTTCTAGGAGTAGATAGAACTATAAAAGTTATTTTTAGCTTTATATTGGTATTTTAAAGGGTTGTTAAATAAAAATAAAAGTTGATTTTAGTATTAGATTAAGTATAAATTTTTTAAATATATAAGCTTATTAGGGCTAAAACCCTAATAAGATTAGTGAATTATTTTTTAATAAATTCGCCTAATAAATGTCTAAAAATCATAAATAATTCAAGACTTGATTTTTCTGCTTCTTTATAAAGCTCAACAATTTCTTTGCTATTAGACTGCTTGCTTGCAATATATCCAAGTGCTTGATTAATGCTTTCATGAACATTTTTATGCGGAGTATCAATTTTAGAATATAAAGGAAGATGTCCGAACATTTCTTTACCTTCATTTTGATACCACTTACCAAGACGGCAACTAAAATGGTCGCTTAATTTTGTTGGATTTTCACTTAGTGCATTTGCATATCCATTTGCTTTAAATAAGATATGGTCAAGTTTTACTAAAGATGTAAATACTTCGTATTTGATAGCACTCGCATTAAATTTAATATCTTTAGATATATGCGATAATCTATCAAATTGCTCCGAAAATGTTCCAATGTGTGCGTTTGAATCTTGTGATATTTGCTCTACCGATTCGCTTTGCGTAAACATTTCATTAGCGTTTTGTTTTAATAAATTGATATTCATTTCTACTTCAGCTGTTGCTTTTTGGGTTTTTTCTGCTAGTTTTCTAACTTCATCAGCAACCACAGCAAAACCACGACCATGCTCACCAGCACGAGCTGCTTCAATAGCTGCATTTAAAGCTAGCAAATTGGTTTGGTCTGATACATCTTTGATTAAATTAATTACATTTGTAATTTCATCAACGCTTCTATGGAGATTTTGTGCAGTATCACGAGATTTACTTGATGATTCAGTGATTTTTTCAAGTGATGTTATGATACTTTCAGATACTTTTTTAAGATTTACTATCATATCTACACAATCTGCTGAAAGAGTTTCTATTTCTTGAGCTCTTGATAAATCACCCTCAATATCTTTTTGAACAAAAGAAACGCTTTCTTTCATACCTTTTACCATAATGTCAAATAGTGAGAATTTGATTTTATCTTCTTCTTCGTTATTTGCCTTTGCAGTAATTTCATTTTTTAATTTCGCAATTTCAGCTTCTAACTTTTCTTTTTCTGCTATTGCTCTATTTAGTTTTTCCTGCAATTCATTTTGGAGGGTGTTATCTTTGTTAAAAAACATAAATACCCCCCCCCATCAAGCTTTATTTTTAATAGAATTTAAATAATTATTTAAATCATCTTTTAATTTTAATTTTTCCTTTTTCATTCTAGCTATTTCTAAATCATCTAAATGAATTCTACCTTCTTCAGCATCTTTTATCTTATGGTCTAAATCATTATGAGCTTCAAAAAGCTTATCAAAATGTGCGTCTTTACCTTTTAAATTCGTGATTAACTCTCTATGTTCGTGTAACATAACTTCTCCTTAATTTTTAGTAATGTGTATTAATATGGTAACTAAAATAAATTACAAACAGATAACATTTATATTTTATTTTAAACTTTCAGGAGTTTGCTTATTTTTAATAATTTTTTTAACTTCTTTAATACTTTCTGGAGTTCCTATTAACAATAATTTAGTCCCCGTTCCAATCATTGCATCACCTTTTGGCATAGGTAAAAAATTATTATTTGCATCTTTTATTCCGATTACGCTAACATTTGCTAATTGTCTAAAAGCTACATCTTTTAATCTTCTAAATCTAACCCAACTTTCATCAGGAACTTTAACTTCTTCAATATCAATACTTTGGTCTCTTGTGTATAAGTATTGCTCTAATAGATTTTCCATTTCAGGTCTTACACTTACAACGCTAAGTCTTTGAGCTGCTAATTTCGTAGCTAATACAACCGTGTTTGCTCCTAGCTTTTTAAGTCTTGCTGCGTCGTGTTCGGAATTTGAAATTGTTATTATAGAATAAGGACTAATTCTTTTTATATCTTTTTCATATAGTCTAGCACTAGCAATTATTGCTATATTATCAGCAGAATTTGGGCTAAGAGAAATAATTCCTTTCGCACTTGATAAATGTGTTTTTAAAAATGCCAAATCACTATGTGGTGGGCATTTAATATAGAATGGATATTTATTTGCTTCAGCAATTTTTTCAAAATCTGGTATATCATCTACTACTACAAAAGGTGTATATGTTTGTTTAAATTGTTTTGCTAATTCTTGGGTAAATTCGTTGTGATAACATATAACATAATGATTTTTTAATCTTGCTATTTTGTATAGCATTCGTTTTTCCTTAATAATTCTTGTTAATTCGCCTTTTTTTAGAACTTCAATCACAATACCTATTGAAAAAGTAAAAGTAACAAAGCCTAATAATACATAGCAAATCGTAAAAAATCTACCAGCAGGAGTGATTGTAGCTACTTCAGTATAACCTAAAGTTGTAAAAGTCATACCTGCTTGATAAATCCCATCAAGTAATGAAAAATTACTAGTAAGCATATAACCAATCGCCCCAAATAGCATCATTACAACAACTGCTATTAATGGGAGACGAAAAGGTTTTAATTGTTCGTAAAACTCGGTATTTATATCAACTTCAGGTTTTCCACTTTCAGCCCAACCGAGCAATTTGCCTAGCTTTTTAAAAAAGCTCATAAAAATTCTTTATAAAAATTAGTTAGCTCTTCTTTTTTTTAGTGTGCGTAATGTTGAAGCTGCAACTCTAATTTTTTTAGTTGTGCCATCGCCTAAATCAATGCGAATAGTGCGTAAATTAGGTAAAAATCTTCTTTTTGTTTTATTGTTAGCGTGGCTAACATTATTTCCTACCATAGGACCTTTACCTGTTAATTGACAAAATTTTGACATCGTAAATCCTTTTTTGTGTTCTTGTAAAAATAAAAGTATTAATCATAGCATCTTAAGCTTAATTTTTTTTTTAAGTTTTAATGATATTCTATAAAAAATAATTTTAAGGATTAAAAAATGTATGTTGCTCCTAGTTTATTGTCTGCTGATTTTTTAAATTTAGCTGAAGATATTAAAAAAGTTGAGGCTGCTGGTGCTGATTTATTGCATATTGATGTAATGGACGGACATTATGTTCCAAATCTAAGCATTGGAACTTGCACTACAAAAGCTATTGCTAAAGTTGCTACTATTCCTTTAGATGTGCATTTGATGGTAAGAGAAGTTGATAAATTTGTTGATTTGTTTTTAGATATAAAACCTAAATTCTTAAGCTTTCATATAGATGCTACTACTCATCCTTTAAGATTGATTGATTATATTAAAAAACACGGCGTAAATCCTTCAATAGTATTAAATCCACACCAGAATTTAAATGAGATTGAATATGTTTTAAGTGAAGTTTCTATGGTGCTTTTAATGAGTGTAAATCCTGGTTTTGGTGGTCAAAGCTTTATACCAAGCACTCTTAGAAAAATCAGTGCCTTAAGAGAAATGATTGATAAGAATAATTATAAATGCTTTATTGAAGTTGATGGCGGAGTAAATGGCTTAAATATTGCAGATATTGAAAGAGCAGGGGCTGATATAGTTGTGGCTGGAAATTATGTGTTTAGTAGTAATGATTATAAAGTCGCAATTAATTCTTTAAAAATGGAATTTTGATGGATTATAACGAGCTTTATAAAAAACAAATTGCTAATTGTGATAAGATTTTAGAAAGGCTACTTACAAGTAGTATTAATTATAAAGATTTAAAAAACCAATACGAAAATGCCTTAAATTTTGAGATAACCTATGAAACTCTTTTAATGCTAGGGCTTGATATTACGCTAAAACAAAATCAAGAAGTATTTTTAAACTCAAGAAATAAATTAATTCAAGATGAGATTTTTTGTGTTGTTGATATTGAAAGCACAGGCTCAATTAGTAATGGGCAAATCATAGAAATTGGTGCTGTTAAGATAAAAAATGGCGAGATTTTAGATGAATTTGAAAGCTTTATTTATGCAAACGAAGTGCCTGAAAATATAGTTGAGCTTACAGGAATTACAACGCAAATGCTAAAAAATGCTCCTAGAAGTGCTAGGGTTTTAGCTGATTTTAGATTGTTTTTAGGTAATGCTATTTTTGTAGCTCATAATGTATCTTTTGATTATGGTTTTATCGCAAAAGAAAGTCTTGAATACTTAAATGCTCCATTGATTAATAGAAAGCTTTGCACGATTATGTTAGCAAGGCGTTGTATTGAATGTGATAAATATGGTCTTGATAGTTTAAAAAATGAATTAGGTATCATTAGCACTCATCATAGGGCTTTAAGTGATGCGAAAGCTTGTGCTGATATTTTGAATTATTGTATTAATTCTTTAAAAGGTTCGCAAATTAAAACAAGTAATGATTTGATTTTATATTCACGCTCTAAGATGAAAAAAATAAGAATTTAAAAGTGGCTTTTAATAGCCACTTTATTATTTTTTAGTGCTTTTTGGGGTGCAAAGCATATTAATGTAGCGACCTTCAAATAAAGGTGCTTTATCCATATTTGCAATATCGCTAATTTCTTCATAAATTTTTAAAAGCAGTTCTTCGCCTGATTGTGGATTGCTTAATTTACGACCTTTTAAAAATATTTACACAATTGTAATATTTAAATATTTTATGCTTTTTTATTAAGATACAAGATAGCATATTTTTTATTATTAAATTAGAATATAAAGTCAATGTAATTTTTGATAAAAATATTTAAAGAAATCTTTAGCACTAAGGCTAAAGATTTTGTAATTAGAATGTATATCTTACAACAGCGTTAATTTGATTGTCAATATTAAAATCAGCTCCGAAAGTTCTTTCGTAACCTAAGTTTAATCTTAAATTATCGTTAAACTTATAATCACCTGTTAGATTTAAGTAAAATTTATTATCTCTTTTACCTTTTATTGTTTCACTTGCTTTGCTTGATTTTGCGATTATTATAGAATCACTTGGCTTATTAACATCTATAATATAACCAGCACCTAGTCTTATATTAGCATTATCATTTACTTTAAATCCTGAGAATACTGCAGGTTTTATATGTAAATTAGAATTAGCCTTACTTGTAATGCTTATAGCATTATTTTCTAAGTTAGTTTTAGGTGTATAATCAAATATAGCTTCTATGCTAGGCTCAACATAAAATCTATTTAAATCAAATCTTTTACCAAGTTCAAAACTTGCAATAAATCCTGTCTTGCTATCTTTTAAACCTTTTAAAAGTTCTGAATTGTATTTAACCTTATAATGATTTGCTTTAATTACTAAATCAGCATATAAATCATTGTTTGAAATATAGCTTGTATATAGACCAAACCCGTAATTATTTCCTTTTAAAACATCACTAGATTTAGAATTAGAAATATTAGCCATAATTCCTGTAATTACATTGCCATCTGCAAAATCATTAGCTTTATCAGCTCCAAATTGAACTTCAAATGAATTAAGTTTTACATCATCTATACTTGCGTTTGTATAATAAGCTCTAGCCCAAACGCCTAATTCCTTATCTAAACCTCTAATTTCGCCTAATCTTTTATTCATATTATTCCAAGCAAAAGTATTGATTAGATTTATTCCCTTTGAAATAACTTGAGCTTGAGCTTTAGCGTTTTTGTTGATTTTAATATCTTTTATAAAATCATCTGCTATTTGGTTTTTATCAATTGGATTTGTTACACCTGTATCAGGTTTGTTATCTGGTTTATTATCAGGATTTGTTACACCTGTGTTTGGAGTTGTTACACCTGTATCAGGTTTAGAATTGTCCGGTTTATTATCAGGATTTGTTACACCTGTATCCGGTTTAGAATTATCTGGAGCTTCAGGGCTTATACTAACTGTTTGTTTAGCTAGATTATCTAATGCAGCTTTTAAGCCTTCATTACCATTATAATCACCTGCACTTTGATTTACTAATTTACCTAGCTCACTTGTCTTATCACCGTTTGCAATGCTAGCAATATTATTTGCATTAAGTCCTGTATCACTTACTTTGCCATTTTTTGTAGTAGTGATTGCATAGGTTAGATAATCCCCTAGCATTGCACTAGCAATATAATCATTATTTATCACATAATCACTTATTCCATCGCTAATCTTATAATCTTTAAAGAAAGTGTTTAGCTCTGCTGTTCCTGTTCCTTTTTTAAGTATTGCTAAAGGTAGGTTTGCGTTGATTTTATTTATATCTAGTTTATTATCACTCATAACATTAAGCAATACTAATTCATTGTTTGCTCCACTTGTGTTTTCTCTTGAGATTATTGCACCTGTGTAGCTTTCTTTATTTGCTCCTAGATAATAAGCTGTGTTATTTGAAGTAAGGCTATTTGCTAGAACTCTTTTTGCTACTTTTGAATTTTTTATATCTAAAGTATGTGCTCTAACACTATTTGTAGCTATTACATTATCTAAGTTTATACTACTTGTGTTTGCTATAGTTAGGCTATTCTCATTTTTTTCATCAGCAAATTCATTGTAAAAATTATCTTGGTTAATTAATGCTGAAGTTGTATAGCCTTTAGAACCTGATAATTGCATATTTATAGTGCTATTTTTAATCGTTCCTTCACCTATAATGCTACCACCAATATAATATTTATCACCAGTATCAAGCCTATCTATATCATAAGCACCTGCTCTTATAGTCTTAATAGCCTTTACCTTGCTTTGCTTTCCGCTCTCACTAGTGTTTAGGGTTAGTTTTGTAACATAAATATCATCATTGAATGTAGAGCCTTTAGAATCAAGACTACCTTTATATTTGCCAGTACCAGTAGAATCTATACCACTTACTTTACCACCAACAATACTATCAGTCAATGTTACCTTATCATAAGAATTTATTGAAGTAGTTATATTTGAATTTGTAATTCCTAGAAGTCCAGTAGATTTTATCTCTTTTATTGTAGATTTGTCAATTGTTAAATTTTTACTAACACTTATTAATCCTATATTAGAGTTTTTAATTGTTAAATCCTTGCCAAACTCTATATTTGTTACATCAGCGTGATTGATTGATCCTGTTGTTTCATAAAAATTATCTACTTTTACCAAATTATCTTTTGTCCCATTTAGATTAACATTAGAATATGATATTCCATTAATGCGTCCTCCATTTGCATCAATTGTTCCGGTAGTTTTATAAATAGAATTAACGGCAGAATTTGTTAAATCAATTTTTATTCCTTGCCCATTTTCTATGTAGTCTAAATAAGAATTTGCAGCTTTTATATTTTTAAAATTTATGATATATGAATCAACAAAACTGTTTTCAGCTATAAAATTATTTCCATTATTAAATTTTGCAGTTTCGGGATAACTTTTAATTAAAGAATTTTTTATAGTAATATTATTACTATTACTAATAGTTTTACTTCTTGAGTCCCAAAAAGAATTATCAAAACTTATAGGAAAATTTTTATTACTTAATCCTTCTGAAAAATATACATTTACATTATCAGCACTTTCTTCTGTAATATCTGTGATATTTTTAAGATTTGTCTTGTAATAATCTGGTTTTTTATTATCAAAAGGACCAAAATTATCATTAAATGGTTTATGAATATCTGGAAAAGTTTTAAAATCAAAGCTTTCCACCTTAGCTTTATCTACAACATTTATTGTTGCACCAAATAAGTTTGAAGAGATACATAGACTTGCAATTAATGAGAGTTTAAATACCCCCCCCCCGTGTAAGTAAAATTTTGTTTCATAACATTCCTTTAAAAAAAATTGAAATGCTATTATCTTAAAATCTAACTTAAAGATTAATAAATATAAATGATTTTTTTTTAAAAAATATCAATAAATTTCAATAATTATTATAAAGATTAAGGCAAATTAATTGCCTTAATGATAAGTTTTTATTTTTTAGTGCTTTTTGGGGTGCAAAGCATATTAATGTAGCGACCTTCAAATAAAGGTGCTTTATCCATATTTGCAATATCGCTAATTTCTTCATAAATTTTTAAAAGCAGTTCTTCACCTGATTGTGGATTGCTTAATTCACGACCTTTTAAAAATACTCTAAATCTAACATGCTTTCCTGATTTTAAAAACTCAATAGCGTGTTTAACTTTATAGTTAATATCATTTTGAGCAATTTTTACAGAAAGTTTGATTTCTTTAACTTCTACTACCTTTTGCTTTTTCTTAGCATCTTTTAGCTTTTTTTCTTGCTGATAACAAAACTTGCCATAGTCCATAATCTTACAAACAGGTGGCTTAGCATCTTTTGCGATTAATACCAAATCAAGCCCTAAACGATTAGCAAGTGCATTAGCTTCATCGCTACTAATTATGCCATATTGTGCTCCATCATCACCTATACATCTAACCTCTGCTAAATCTATTTCTTCATTTAACAATACATCTTTTTCTTTACTCAAAATACTACCTCGTTTTGTTTTTCTTTAATTAGTTTCAAAAATTCCTCCATTGTAAGTGTTGATTGTTGTTTAGCTCTTCTATCTCTTAAAGCTACTTGATTATTATTTATTTCTTCATCTCCGATTACTGCTATATAAGGCACTTTTAGCATTTCTGCATTTCTTATTTTTTTACCTAAAGTATCGTTTTTCTCATTAATATCAGCATCAACTCCAAGCTCTAACAATTCTTTTTGTAATGCTTTTGAATACTCAATATGTTTTTCACCTACTGGTAAAATCATAACTTGAATTGGAGCTATAAAGAATGGTAATTCTCCTGCTGTATGCTCAAGCAATATGCCTAAAAATCTTTCAAAACTTCCAAGTAAAGCACGATGAAGCATTACAGGGCGTTTTTTCTCATTATTTTCATCTGTATATTCAAGCTCAAATCTTTCAGGTAGGTTAAAATCTACTTGAATAGTTCCACATTGCCATTTGCGTTTAAGTGCGTCTAGGATTTTAATATCAATTTTTGGACCATAGAAAGCTCCACCACCTTCATCAACTCCGTATTTAATACCTTCTTCATCTAAAGCTTCCATTAAAGCTTTTGTAGCAACTTCCCAAATCTCATCACTTCCTATTGATTTTTCAGGTTTTGTTGAGATTTCTAGTTCCCATTCAAATCCAAAAGTTACCATAATTTTTTTAGCAAAATCTAAAATCTCTTTTACTAAGGTTTTTATTTGACTTGGCATACAGAAAATATGGCTATCATCTTGAGTAAATTCACGAACTCTTAAAAGCCCGTGTAAAGCCCCACTCATTTCATGGCGATGAACCATTCCGTATTCAAAGAATTTAATAGGCAAATCTTTATAACTTCTACCTTCACTTTTATAGCAGAATACATGTCCTACGCAGTTCATTGGTTTTATTCCGTATTCTTGCTCATCAATTCTAGTAAAATACATATTTTCTTTATAGTTTGCATAATGTCCGCTTGTTTTCCAAACGCTAGAATTTAGTAATTCAGGGCCACGAACAGGCTCATAAAATCTAACCCTATGAGCTTTATATAAAATATGCTCTAATTTATTTCTAACTCTTGCACCATTTTTAAGCCATAATGGTAAGCCACCGCCAATTTGTTCGCTAAATGTGAATAATTTTAAATCATTTCCTAGTTTTCTATGGTCTCTTTTCTTAGCTTCTTCTATCATTGTTAGATAGTCTTTTAAAGCTTCTTTTGTTGCAAATGCGATACCATAAATTCTAACTAGCATTTCATTTTTTTCATCGCCGCCTAAATAAGCACCTGCTAATTTTGTTAATTTAAAATTCTTAAGCATTTTAGTGTGTGGTAAATGTGGCCCACGACATAAGTCGGTAAATTCACCTTGAGAATATGTGCTAATTTCTCCACTTAAACGACTTAAAACTGCTTGTTTTAATTCATCATTTTTAAACTTTTCACAAGCAGCTTCATAGCTCATTGTATTTTTTACCATAGGAGAGCCTTTTTTTGCAAGCTCTTTCATTTTATCTTCAATTACTTTTAAATCTTCTTCGCTGATTTTTTCATCTACTTTAAAATCATAATAAAAACCTTCATCAACGCAAGGTCCTACGAAAAATTTAGCATTTTTATATAATTGTGTAATAGCTTCAGCTAAAAGGTGAGCACAGCTATGGCGAATGATTTCAAGTGCCATAGGACTATCATCATAGAAAATTGGCTCAAGTCCTGCTCCATCAGTGCTTAAAGTATCATAAATATTTTTATCTTTATCGTAATATCCTATTATTTCCATTATTAATCCTTTAAATTTTTATAAATTTCATTAAGATTTTTATACAAACTATCATAGTTTATATCATTTTGCTCTAGTAGTTCATATAAGATTACATTGTCTTCTTTACCATTCCAAAGTTTTTTATAAGTTCCATTTTTATAGCCGTTATCTTGGCGGAATTTATTTAAGACATTTTTACCAATGTAGATTTTATAAAGTCTTGTAAATTCTAACTCACAACTACACATTAGCTTTAAAAATATTTCTGTAATTTGCGTTATGTTTAGCTCTTTTGCACTACTTGTGTGAATTAATTCTCTTGAAAGTTCTAAAATATCATTTAAATTTTTATTTGTTTTATTGAATTTAAATTCTGAAATCGTGTTTATAAGTTCTTTTTGTTGATTTTGCATAATTGCAAGGCTTAAAATAAAATGCCAAATATCAACTAATTCAATTTGAATATTTTCTAAATCCCAACTAGCATCTATGCTTTTCCAATGTTTCCAAGGCATAGAATCAACGAGTTCAGCACATTCCATATAAATACAACGAGCAAAATCAATTAAGCGATTTTCCTTTGTATAACCTTTTTCCCAACCAATTCCGCAAGTTGCGTTATTTAAAGCTTGTTGTAAGCTTAACATATCATTAGTATATTGTAATTTCATCATCCCTTCTACATCAAAAAATATCAAAATACTAGCAAAATTATTTAACAATCAAGCGTAGTGCTAAAAATTTTTTTAACTTGTGCTTTAAAATATAAATAATCATCTTTAAAACTCACTTCGCAAATATCATTGCTTTTTGGATAAATAGTAGCCTTTTCATCAACTAATTTAAGCATTCTAGCATAATAAAAACAAGCGTTCATTCCAGTTCCACAAGCTAAAGTTTCTCCAACTCCACGCTCATAAGTTCTAACATACAAAACCCCATCTTTAAAAGTTGCGTAATTTACATTTGCGTCATATTTTTCTCTTAAATATTTAGCATTTTCTTCGTTGTAGTTTTGCACTCCATCAAGAGTTACTAGGTGTGGCACACCTGTATCAATTAGGCAAAATACATTTTGAAATTCCACTAAATTTTCGTGTATAACCTTAGCTTTAGTTAATCTAATTTCTACAAAATCATCATCAAAAATTGTCGCCTTAATAATCCCTGCACCAGTTAAAAAACTCATATTTTTATTTGCTAAATTTTGAGTATAAGCAAAATGTGCCGTAGCTCTTGCACCATTGCCACACATATTAGCTTTTGAGCCATCTTGATTGTAAAATCCCCAAGTAAAATCATAATCTTTATCATTTTTTTTGATTGCAATAAGTCCATCAGCACCTATTCCACTATGTCTATTGCATAATTTTACGGCTAATTTACTTAAATAATTTTCATCTAAATTATCAGTTTGAAAAATAATAAAATCATTTCCATTTGCGTAGTATTTATGAAATTCCATGTTTTTCCTTTAGTTTTTGGATAAGTTTTAGCGAGTTATCTTTAAAATCTTCTAAATTACCATCATTTTTGATTAAATAATTTGCAAATTTTATTTTTTTGTCTATGTGTAATTGAGAATTTAATCTTAGTTTTGCTTCAAATTCTGTTAAATTATTTCTATTCATAAGCCTTGTTAAAGATAATTCATAAGAGCAATAAATCACAATTTTATTAAGCAAAAAATTATAATTGCTATTTTCAAAAAACAAGGGAATTTCTACAAAAATTATTTTATTTTTATTTTGTTTGATTTTTTTGAGAATTTCTTTTTTGATTTTTGAGTGCATTATTTTTTCTAATTTTTTCTTAGCTGTTTTATCATTAAAAATCACATTTGCTACTGCTTGTTTTTTTTCTTTTAAGAATTTGAAATAGGAATTTGAAATATTTAATTTTTTACGAATTTGTTTCCATTTGTAGCAAAAAACTTTTGAAGAAATTTCATCAGCACTAATGCAAAATATTTCATTTTCTTTAGCAATATTTAAAAATGTAGATTTACCACAAGCAATGCTAGATGTTATTACATAAATATTTTTAAAAAATAGGTGTTTTTTTATCTTAATTTTTCTTATCAAAACCGACTCTTTTTATCATTATCATAATATTATTTTTTAGATAATTTTGTTTATTTTCTTAAGCCTAATTTTAAGGCAATAATGTATTATTTAGGTTACTTTTTAAAATTTTAGTAAGGAGGCAGCCATGGAGAACAAAAGAAGAGCTTTTCTTAAAAAAGCATTAAGTGCTGGAGCTACCTGTGCTGTTGCTAGCGTAGGTTTAAATGCAGCAACAAGTAGCGAAAATAATAGCTCTGGTGTAGTATCTGGTCGTGCAAAGAAAAAAGAAGTGTTATATAAAAAGACCCTTCACTGGGAAAAATTTTATAAAATTGCATATTAATTTATAGAAAGGATTTAAATGCGTAATTTAGGTAGAAGAAGCTTTTTAAAACTTGCAGCAGTTGCAGGTGCAAGCACTACCGCATTTGGTGCGACAAACGCAACCTTAAAGGCAGATGAAAAAGTTAAAATGCCTTATGAAGGTAGTAAAAGTGTTCGCACAGTTTGCTCTATTTGTAGTGCTGGTTGTGGTATAGAAGCTGAAGTAGTAAATGGTGTTTGGGTTAGACAAAATAACGCAATAGACCATCCAATTTCACTTGGAAGTCATTGCTGTAAGGGAATTGACCAAATTGATTTAACCAAATCAAAATGTCGTGTTAAATACCCATTAAAAAGAGTTAATGGTAAATGGGAAAGAATTAGCTGGGAACAAGCTGTAAATGAAATCGGCGATAAAATGCTAGATATTAGAAAAGAAAGCGGTCCTGATAGCGTAATGTTTTTAGGTTCAGCTAAGTTTAACAATCAACAAGCATATTATTTTAGAAAATTTGCTGCATTTTGGGGAACAAACTCAATAGATCACGTAGCTAGAATTTGACACAGCGCAACAGTAGCCGGTGTGGCTAATACTTGGGGATATGGCGCTATGACAAATCACTTTGGTGATGTTGTAGGTAATACAAAATGTATGATTATGTTTGGTGCAAACTCAGCAGTTGCAAACCCTATTGGATTTAAGCATATTTTACAAGCTAAAGATAGAAATAATGCTCCTTTAATCGTAGTTGACCCTATTTTTACAAGAAGTGCAGCTCATGCTGATATTTATGTAAGAATTCGTCCAGGAACTGACATTGCATTTGTATATGGAATGTTAAATCTTATTTTTGAAAATGGTTGGGAAGACAAAGAAATAATCAAAAATAGGTCTTATGGAGTTGATTTAATTCGTGAAGAAGCTAAAAAATATACTCCTAGCGAAGTTGCTGATATTTGCGGATGTAGTGAAGAAATTCTAATTCAAGTTACAAAATTATTTGCGACTACAAAACCTGCTACACTATTTTGGTCATTAGGTATTACTCAACATTCAGTTGGTAGTTCAAATACTCGTATTTTAGCTATTTTACAATTAGTGTTAGGAAATATTGGAAAACCTGGTGGCGGAACTAATATTATTCGTGGTCACGATAATGTTCAAGGTGCAACAGATATGGGATGTTTAGCAGACACACTTCCTGCTTATTATGGCTTAGCTGAAGGTGCTTGGAAACATTTTTGCAATTTTTGGGGAGTTAGCTATGAAGATATGCAAAAACGCTTCGTAGATGATAGTGCAAATGGTGGCAAAAAATGGATGCACGAAAAAGGATTTAGTTTATCTCGCTGGTGGCAAGGTGTTAAAGGCGTAGTTCCTTATGGCACGGATACAACTCATTCAAATGCTCCTGTTAGAGTTCTTTGGGTTCAAGGAACTGGAATTACTTCTATGGCTCACACTGTTAAAATTCAAGAAGCACTTAAAAAACTTGATTTAATAGTAGTTGCTGAACCATTTGTAAATGAAGTTGCAGTTTTAGCAGATCGCCCTGATGGAATTTATATACTTCCTGCTTCAACTCAATTTGAAACAGAAGGGTATGTAACAGCTACAAATCGTTCTATGCAATGGAGAAGTCAAGTAGTAAAACCAATTTATGAAAGTAAAGAAGACCAAGAGATTATGTTTATGTTTGCTAAGAAATTTGGCTTTTATACAGAATATACTCGTGGTATGAAACTTGAACTTCAAAATCATAAATTAGTTCAGGTAATTCCTGATGATGTTGATGCTAAATGGCCTGATGATGCTACAAGAGAAATGAGTAATGGTTTATTATCAATTGGTCTTCGTGGTATTAGTGCAGAGCGTTTAAGAAAACATCAAGCAAATTGGGCTAATTTTGACCCTGATACTTTAATGGGTATTGGTGGAGATGTAAAAGGCGAATATTATGGCTTACCTTGGCCTGTATGGGATGCAAAACACCCTGGAACTGCTATTTTATGGAACCCAAATGTTCCTTATGAAAAAGGTGGAATGGGCTTTAGAAATAGATTTGGACTTGAGCATAATGGAGTTAGTCAGTTAGCTGATAATTCATTCACTCCTGTTGGTTCTAAGGTTAAAGGTGGTTATCCTGAAATTAAAAAAGATAATATTGAGCAAGTATTTGGTATTACATTAAGTGATGAAGAAAAAGAATTAATGGGTAATTCTTGGAGCACAGATATTTCAGGAATTATATTAGAAAAATGTCGTGAAAAAAGTGCTTGTTGCTTAGGAAATGCAAGAGCTAGAACTATAGTTTGGGAATTTAGCGACCAAATTCCAAAACATAGAGAGCCAGTGCATTCACCAAGATGGGATTTGGTGCAAAAATATCCAACATTTGACGACCAAACAACTCCAAATTTCCGTGTTACTACAATGTTTAAGAGCGAGCAACAAAAACAAGACTGGAGCAAGGATTTTCCTATTATCATTAGCTCAATGCGTTTAGTAAATCTAAGTGGTGCTGGTATGCTTGAGAGAACTAGTAAGTATTTAGCTGATATTACACCTGAAATGTTTGCTAATGTTCATCCAGAGCTTGCAATGCAACACAATATTGGTGATGGAGAAATGATGTGGATACATAGCCCGCAAGGAACTAAGATTAAAGTAAAATGTATTCACAATAGAAGTGTAACTCCAGATAGAATTTGCTTACCTTACAACTTCGCTGGTGTTTTACAAGGAGTTGATTTAAGTCATAACTATCCAGAAGGCACTAAACCTTATACAATAGGCGAAATGTCAAATACGGTTACAAACTATGGTTTTGATCCAAATACACAAATTAGCGAATTTAACGCTGGACTTTGCAAGATAGAAAGGGCATAAAAATGGCTAGAATGAAGTTTTTTGTTGATAAAAATCGTTGTATTGGTTGTTTTGCTTGTCAAGTTGCGTGTTCAAGCGGACATGAAGTTCCTGTTGGTATTAAAAGAAGAAAAGTAATTACTTTAAATGATGGTATTGAAGGCAAAGAAGTGTCAATGACAATAGCATGTCAGCATTGCACTGACGCACCTTGTGCTCAAGTTTGCCCTGTTAAATGCTTTTATATTCGTGAAGATGGTATCGTATTACACGATAAAAAAGAATGTATTGGTTGTGGTTATTGCTTATATGCTTGTCCATTTGGTGCTCCACAATTTCCAAGAGATGGAGCGTTTGGAATTAAAGGCGAAATGGATAAATGTACAATGTGTGCAGGAGGTCCTGAAGAGACAAATAGTGATGAAGAAAGAGAGCTTTACGGACAAAACCGCATAAGCGAAGGAAGAGTGCCTATTTGTGCTGCTGTATGTGCTACAAATGCACTTTTAGTTGGAGATGAGAGCGAAGTTTCTAATGTATATAGAAAGCGTGTTTTAACTAAAAATGCAAATGTTAATTTAAGTAATATGTTTATTTAATTTAAATTAGGAGAGATGATGGAATTTTTAATTTTTGTTGGAGTTTTACTAGCTTTAATCATAGTCATTTTACTAAAGTCTATAATTATAGTATCGCAAAGCGATATTGTAATAGTTGAGCGATTAGGTAAATTTCACAAAGAATTAAGCGGAGGATTTCATTTAATCTTTCCTTTTATTGATATGGTTAAATCAATAATTACTATTAAAGAGCAACTAATAGATATAGAAAAACAACAAGTTATTACAAAAGATAATGTAAATATTTTAGTTGATGGGATAGTTTTTCTAAAAGTAACAAATGGAAAAATGGCATTTTATAATGTTGAAAATTATAAAAAAGCTATATCAAATTTAGCTATGACAACTCTTAGGGGTGAGATTGGTGGTATGTATCTTGATGATACTTTAAGTAGTCGTGATAGTTTAAATAGTGCTTTACAAATTGCACTTGGAGATGCTGCTGATAACTGGGGTGTAAAAATTATGAGAGTGGAAATTTCTGAAATTTCAGTTCCTAGTGGCATAGAAGAAGCAATGAATTTGCAAATGAAAGCTGAAAGAGAAAAAAGAGCTATAGAATTAAATGCTGAAGCACAAAAAGTAGCACTTATAAAAAACGCTGAAGCATTAAAACAAGAGCAAGTTTTAAATGCTGAAGCAATAGAAAGAATGGCTGATGCTAAAAAATACGAACAAATTGCATTAGCTCAAGGTCAAAAAGAAGCTATGAATAACATAAATGAAGCAATGGCACAAAACATTAATGCAGCTGAATTTTTATTAGCTAAAGGCAGAGTAGAAGCATTTTTAGCTTTAGCAAAAAGTGAAAATAAAGATAAAATATTAGTTCCTTATGAAAGCACTGAATTAATAGGAGCTTTAAGTGTATTAAAAGAATTTGTAGGCAAAAAATGAGTAGCCTATATTTACTTTGTATAGGAATATTTTTAGGAATTTTAGAATTATTAGTCGGTAGTTTTTATATAATATTTTTTGCTATAGGATTTATTATTGTCGGTGCAATTAATTTAATAAAGCCATTAGATTTAGAATTACAAATAATATTAATTGCTGTTATATCTCTTGTTTTACTTATAATTTTTAAATTTTTTGTTAAAACTAAAAAAGTAGAGAATTATGATGATGATTTTTTAAATACTCAAGGCGAAGGCGTTGTTAAAAATGGTATGATTTATTATAAAGGCTCATTTTGGCAAACAACTGATAATTTAACCTTAAGAGAAGGTGAAATTGTAAAAATTGAAAAAATCCACAACAATAAAGTAAAAATCAAACAAGATTAATTTTTATAACTTTCAATAATATTTTTTAATTTATAAAATACAACCACAAACAATAATATTACATAACTTAAACCATAAATGCTACATAAATTACATAATAATGCAAATTGAAATTCTATGTTTGATTATTTTTTATAATCAAACATAATTTAAGTTATATTTAATTTATACAAATTATCTTCCAAGAGATAGAGCATTTGGAATTAAAGGTGAAATGGATAAATGTACAAAGTATGCTGTTGTATGTACTATAAATGCACTTATAGCTGGAGATGAGAGCGAATTTTAATTTATATAGAAAGCGTGTTTTAACTAAAAATGCAAATATAAATCTAAGCAATATGTTTATTTAAGCTTTAGCCCCTTTTTTAGCACTGATTCCTATTTTAAATTCTTTAAATTTTATTTAATTTATAACAAGTAAAAACCCTAAATTAAAAGTATTAAAACATATAATCAAAGTAATAGCTAATTTAAAAATCACAATTGCTAATTAACAAATTAGTTTCAATTTAAAAACAATTTAAGAAATAATTTTATATAATGATTATGAAAATTCTTTTCATTATAAATTAAAAAAAGGTATTTAATGTTAAACTTAATGCAAATTGGTGGTTTATTTATGTGGCCTATTTTTGTTCTTTTAGTGCTTAGTTTTGCTGTGATATTAGAAAAAATAACAAATATATATTTATGTCAATTTTCTTTTAATAATAATTTTAAAATCAAAATAAAAAAAGCAATATATGATAAAAATTTAATTGAATTAAAAAATATATGTTCAAATAAAAATTCTATATCAAATAGCATACAAAAAGCTATAAATATATACGAAAAAAATAATTTAAATGAATTTGAATTAGAAAATATTCACTTTAATGAAATAAAAAAACTTGAGAAGAATGGTTTTATCTTAGGCATAAGCATAAGTATATGTCCTCAACTTGGTCTTTTAGGAACCGTTACCGGTATGATTTCTTCATTTGCAGCTCTTAGTAAAGAAGCAAATGAAGAATTAGTAGCGGCTGGAATTAGTGAAGCTTTATATACAACTGCATTCGGATTAATTGTAGCTATTTTTGCTCTTGTATTTCATATCATTTTCAATAAAAGAATTGATTATTTAAATAACGAAATCTACCTTAATTTAAATTATTTTAATAAGGCTTTTAATGAGAAGAATAAATAGAAAAAAACCTGAATTTATAGAAATTTCTATGTTAAATTTGATAGATGTTATTTTTATATTACTTATATTTTTTATGCTAAGCACTACATTTTCTAAATATTGGCATTATGAAATAAGTCTACCAAAAACAAATAATAGCGAAAACATAACTAAAGAAAATAATATAAAAGAAGTGATTTTAAATAAAGATTTAAACTTATACATAAAAAACAATAAAGATTTAATTTTTATAGATGATATAAACAAATATATAAAATCTTCAGATATTGTCTTATTAAGTGCCGATAAAGAAATAAGCTACGACAACTTAATTAAAACAATATCTATTATTAAAAATTCAAACATTAATAAAATCAAATTAAATATAGAAAGGTAAAAAAATGAAAAAAACTATTTTAGCATTTTCATTAATTGGTGCATTATATGCTGATACTTTGCTTGATACTCAAGTAATTAGCGATAGTGGATTTAGCGATAGCTTAGCTGATGTTAGCTCAAACTTATTTGTCATAAATAAAGAAGAGTTAAATAAAAAGAATTATCACGATTTAGGAGAAATTTTATCTTATCTTCCTAGTGTTTCTTTAAATCCTGTAGGTATAGGCAGTGCAATTGATATTAGAGGTCAAGGAAGTAGAGCTAATGCAAGGGTAAAAATCTTGTTTGATGGAGTTAGTCAAAACGCATTAGATACATCACATCTTGGAATTCCTTTTAATACAATAAGCGTAAATGATATTGAGCAAATTGAGGTTATTTCTGGAGGAGGAAGTGTAGTTTATGGAAATGGCACTAGTGGTGGTGTTGTCAATGTAATTACAAAATCAAGCTTAAAAAAAGATTATGCAAATCTTACTCTTGGGTTTGGTTCTTTTTCTCATAAAAGTATAGGAGCAAGTGCTGGTGCAAATATAAATGATAAAATATATTCTCATTTTGGAATTAATTATATAGATGAAAAAGGATATCAAAGAGCAGTTTTAAATAAACTTTTAAATACTGATATTGGGTTTAAATTTAAACTAACAGACTATCAAAATTTAGATATCAATGCAAATTATATGCATAATGAATATAGAAATAGTCAAGCTTTAACCGAGCAAGAAATTGAACAAGATAGAAGATATGAAGGAATAATTTGTACTCAATATGAAATTTCAAGATTTGGCTTTATTTGCAAAAATCAAATTCTAGCAAGTCAAGATTCAACGAAAACTAGCAGTAGAAAGAACTATAATCTAAAATATAGCAATGAAATTAATGAAAATATTTTAACAGAATTTATGGCTTATTTGCAAGATAATAACTATGAAGATAAACAATTTTTTGATAGAAAAATAGGGGCTAATGCTAAAGCAAAACTAAACTATGATTTTTCAAATACAATATTAGGATATGAATATTTATATGCAAAAGGCAAAAGAGCTTCTACAACAACAAATATAGTTAAAAAAGATACTCATTCTATTTATGCAATAGAACAATTAGATTTTAATCCGTTTGGAATTGATATTGGTGCAAGACTTGAAAATTCTAAATACAATATAAATAGAAGTGATGGAATAGCTACAATAAACGATTCAAAAAACACAAACAACTATGGTGCAAATATTGTTTTATCTCATAAATTTATGGATACAAATAGTGTGTATTTTAAATTTGAACGCGGGTTTAATTCCCCATCTCCTTACGAATTAACCGACAAGGCTGATGGAAAAAACTATTCTATTAATAATTTAAAATCAGAAGATTATTTAAATTATGAATTAGGATTAAAAGGTTTAGTATTTGACCAATATGCAAGTATAAGTTTATTTTATACCCTAACAAACAATGAAATAAATGTAAATATGAGCCATTATCCTGTTGTTAAATGGACTTATGAAAATATTGCTAAAACAAAAAGATATGGAGTTGAAATAAGCTTAAATCAAAGCTTGCTTGATGATAGATTAAACCTGTTTGAAACCTTTTCATATATTGATGCTAAAGTAGTTAAAGACAATTTAAACAAATACAAAGAAGGACAAAAAATACCAAATGTATCACCTTACAAAATCAGCCTAGGAGCAAATTATAAAATAACTGACAAGTTAAGCGTAAATGCTGATTATAGGTTTTATTCTAAAACAAATTGGGATTATTTAAACAATAATACACAATTAGAAAAGAAAGCTTATTCTTTAGTTGATGTTGGATTAAATTATGACTTTACCAAAAATATAAGTTTAAGTTTAGAAGCAAAAAATATCTTTAATACAAAATACAATCTAAACTGCAGTGGCCAAACTTGCCAAGTTGCACCTACAAGCACTTATTATATGCAAGTAAAAGCGAGATTTTAAACAATGAAAAAATCATTATTTCTAGCTTTAATTAGTATTGTATGTATGTTATTATCGCTTGGAATTAGTTCACCTCAATCTAATTTCGGCTTTCAAGCATTATATAGACTAATAAGCTTAAATAATGATTTAAATGATTTAGATATTTTGTATCAAATATTTATAGAATTAAAAGCACCTAGAATATTATTAGCATTTATAGTTGGTGCTTTATTATCTAGTAGTGGAGCAGTTATTCAAGGATGTTTTTTAAATCCACTTGCTGATCCTTATATAATAGGAATAGCATCGGCTGCTACATTTGGTAGTTTAATTGCATTTATGTTTAATTTAAGTGAGATTTATTTTGGACTTTTTGCATTTTTATCTTGCATACTTTTTACATTTTTTATATTTTCTATTTATAAAAAAAATCAAAATATGGCAACTTTATTAATTTTAGGAATAGCCACTTCAACACTATTAGCATCTATAACATCTTTTTTTATATATTTAATAGGAGAAGATAGTTTTAAAATAAGTGCTTGGCTAATGGGATACTTAGGTAATGCAAATTGGAATATAGTAATAATTGTATATATTGCAAGCATAATATGTATTTTGTATTTTTATATTAAAAGATATGAACTTGATTTGTTATTATGTGGAGATGAAGAAGCTAATTCTTTAGGGCTTAATGCAAGTAAAAGCAAAAAACTATTTTTAATAATTTCATGTATTGCAGTTGCTTTTTCTGTAGCTTTTTGTGGGCTTATAGCATTTATTGGTTTAATTATCCCTCACACATTAAGAATGTATTTTAAAACTTCATCTAATAAAATAATAATTCCATATTCAATATTTATAGGGGGAATTTTTTTATTATTTTGTGATAACTTAGCATTTAATATATTATATCCCATAGAAATTCCTGTAGGCATTATTACTTCATTTTTTGGAGTTCCTTTATTTATATATTTAGCTTTAAGGAAAAACTATGCTTGAAATTAAAAATTTTTCATTCTCATATCAAGACAAAATAATTTTTAGTAATTTAAATATAAATTTTAATTCATCAAATTTTATAGGTTTAATGGGTAAAAATGGTTGTGGTAAAAGCACTTTAATTAAATGTATAATTAATTTGCTTTCGTATAAAGGCGAAATTAGTTTTAAAAATAAAAATCTAAAACTATTAAATCATAAAGATTTAAGTAATTTAATCTCTTATGTTCCACAAAAATCAAATCAATTTATGCCCATTAGCGTGAGTGATTTTATAATGATGGGCTTATTTAGTAAAAACAATTCATTTTATATACAAAATGATTACAAAAAACTTGATGAAATAATGGAATTTTTAAATATACAAAACTATAAAAATAATCTTACTAATAATTTAAGTGGTGGAGAATTTGCAAAAGTAATGTTAGCAAGAGCTTTAATAAAAAAACCAAAAATTTTATTATTAGATGAAATTTGTGCTCCACTTGATATTAATTACTCTATATTTTTAATGCAATTATTAAAAGACTTAGCAAAGGATGGTTTGCTTATATTAATGGTAATACATGATTTATTCACAAGTATTAGATTTTGTGATGAGATAGCTTTTGTTAAAGATAAAAATATTTTATTTTACGACAAAACAAGAATAGTTTTTAATAAAGAAAACATTAAAAATATTTTTGAATTTGATTGTGATATTTATGAAAATAAAAATAATTTAAATGTTATATTTTAGGAGAAAAAATGAAAAAAATTTTATTAAGTTTATTAATTTTAGTTAATTTAAATGCAAATAAATTAGTTGTCTTAGAACCTAGTGCTGTAGAAATATTATATGAGCTAGATAGTTTTAATAATATTTTAGCTATAGCTAACACCACCACTTCTACCATTTATCCAGAAGATAAAACAAAACAATTACTAAGTGTAGGAACATATACAAGACCAAATATTGAAAAAATAATAGAATTAAAACCTGATATTGTAATAACAAGTCAACATTCGTTAGGATTAGAAAAATTAAAAGAATTTAATATAAAAATTTTAGATTTTAAAGCTAATTCTTTCGAAGAGCTAAAAAACAATATTGCTAAATTAGGAGAAATTACAAACAAAAAAGATAAAGCACAAGAAATCATCAAAGAATTTGAATTAGGAATTAAAGAATTTCACAATCTTGCAAAAGATAAAACAGCTATATTTATTTTCTCATCAAACCCTATAATGTTATTTTGTGATAACAATTTAGCAAATGATGTTATTAAAGCTTTTGGTATGAAAAATATATGTGATTTAAAAGAACAAACGCCAATAGTAAATAAAGAATACATAATAAGCAAAAATCCTGATTATATTTTTTATTTTAATGACGGAGATTTAAAAATTATAAGCAATTTTTTAAAACATACTAAAGCATTCAAAAACAATAATCTAATAAAAACAAATTCTTCATCAATGCTTAGGGCAAGTCCGAGAATTATTATAAATATGAAAGAATTGTCAAAGGAATTATAATGAGATTTTTTATAATTTCTTTGATAATAAACATTGTCGCACTAACGATACCACTTAGCACTGAAGAAATTATAATTGATAATAAAAAAATTAATATTGAAATAATTGAAACAAAAAAAGAAGATTTTGTAAATAATCAAAAAATCCTTCAAGAAGAGATTTTCAACCAACACAATAATTTATCAGAGCAAGTTATACAAAAAGAAATAAATATAAAAAATACAAATTTAAAAGCAAATAAAAAAGTAAAAATTAAAAAAGAAGCAAAACAAGATACTAAAAGCACAAGCAATACAGCAAATGAAAACAAAGAAGAAACTAAAGAAAATCTTATTACTAACAATCAGATTAATATGGTTAAAGAATATCCTAAAAATACAAATTCACAATTTTGCAAAAGCAATATAATTTTTAATGAACTTGATAATTCTTATCCTAAAAAAGCAAAAATGTTAAAACTTGAAAGGATAAGTAAAGTTAGCGTTAGATTTAGCATTTCAAACAGCGGAATAAATATTTTAAGCATTACTGGAAATGACTTCTTTGCAAATCATACAAAAAAACTAATTTTAGATATGAAATACAAAATACTAGATAAGCAAGCTTTAGGCTGTGTATTTTTAAAAAATATAGAATATAGGATGAATTAATGGTTGTTTTATATCTTAGCAAAAATAATAGCAGTAAAAAAATAGCCTTAGAAATCGCTAAACTTTTAAATATTGATTGCTTTAATTTAGAGCATTATAAAGACATTGATAAGCATAAGTATATTTTCTTAGTATTTTGGTTAGAAAAAGGCAATATCACAAGCAATATGCCAAAAATACAAAATAAGATTTTAGGCATAATTTTTACTTGTGGAGCAGATAAAAACAGCGAGTATATAAAAAATAAAAAAGAAATGTTTTTTAATATTTTTAATGAAAATAATCAAGTGCTAGGCATACAAGCAGTAAATGGAGCTATTAGTGATGAATATATAAATAATGCAAAAAAATTAGCTAAAGAAAACCCTAATTATATTATTACAAAAGAAAAGGAGAAATTATGGAAAAATAGCAAAAAACATCCCGATGAAAACGATTTAAAAATAACAAAAAACTTTACAATTTATATTAAGGAAAAAATCATGAAATTACAACAAGCAAAAGAACATATGAATAAAGACCATAAAGATTCTTTATTTAGACTAGTAAAGCATCATACAAATAAAGATGCTCAAAATGTGGAGTTAATAGATATAACTTATAGCGGAATGGATATTTTGTATGATGGAGAAATTTTACATCTAGATTATAAAACTAAGGCTAGTGAAGATACACTTCATTATAGTGTAATAGAACTAGTTAGCGAAACAAAAACAAATTCTAATAATTTAGATGAAGAAATAAAAAATTTTAAACATTCTTTTAAAAGTGTAAATATTGCTAGTGTTAGCAAAGATAATCAAGTTATTTGCTCTTATGCTCCAATAATTTTTAAAAATGATGAAATGTTTATTTTCATAAGCGAAGTTGCTGAACATTTTTCAAGTATTAAAAACAACCCTAACAATATAGAAATAATGTTTTTAGAAGATGAGAGTAAAGCTAAAACAATATTTGCAAGAAAAAGGCTCAAATATCAAGTAAATGCAAAAATAGTTGATGATAGAAGAGAAGAATTATTTGAAGTTTTAAAAGAAAAATATGGAAATGAGGTAAATATTTTTAGCAAAATGCTAGATTTTCATTTTATACAATTAAGTATAAAATCAGGTAGATTTGTAAAAGGCTTTGGTGCTGCTTTTGATATAGATTCTAATAATAAAGCTGCTGAAGTTAGATTAAATATGCCGCATAAATTACATAATAATGCAAATTGAAATTCTATGTTTGATTATTTTTTATAATCAAACATAATTTAAGTTATATTTAATTTATATAAATTATCATCACGACTTGCTTAGGCAAAATTATTTTTTTAAGGAGATGTCATGGCTAGACACATTACGGGGGGGGGGTATTTAAGCTCTCATTAGTTGCGAGTGCATTAATTCTTAGCACTAGCTTAAATGCAAAAAGCGTTAATTCAAACGAAGTTGGAAAAGAAGAAAATCTTTATCTAATTAATTCAAGCAATGCTACTAAAGATATAACTACAGAAAAAGACAAATATCAACAGATTGGTTTTGATAACAAAGGAATTGATCCAACACCAGAGCAAAGAATTACTTTAAGTGGTAATATTACAAATGATGGAGTAAGCCTTATAAGAGATTTTAAAGGTGATGTACTTGAAAATACTTCGGGGATAATTAATGGAACCATTACCAATAATGTTTCTACTCAAAGTGTGCCAAAAGCTTTAAGAGATTATTATTACAATAATCCTGAAAGTATTCAAGGACAAAAAGAAGAAATCTTAGAATTTGCTAAAGACCTTGAGAGAGTTCAAGCAGTTACCGGTAAAAATATTAATATGGTTATAGATACAGCTAAGATTACTTCAGATATTGTAAATAATGGTGGTCTTTATGTAACAGATAGTGGATTAAAATCAGTTACTAATAATGGAGTGCTTTTTGTAGATTGGTCAGGTATTATTAATGAAGGTGGCGTAGCTATTAGTGGTAATGGAGATGTGATTTTAGAAGATGCAGAAATAAAAGGCACATTAAATGCTAAAGACCTTTATGTTATGGGAAAACCAAAAAAAGAAAGCGCTCCTTATGTAGCTAGAAAAACTAGCCAACCTCAAAACGATCATGTTACAAGTGTTAATGATGTAAATACCACAAACTTAGCTAAATTTGAAACTTCTATTGTAAAAGGTAAAGTTACAGCAAATACTAAAGCAAGTGCAAATAATTCATTCTATGGCTTTAACACAACTTTTCAAGGTGCTATTGATAATCAAAACGGCAAAGCTAGATTTATCCTTTCGGACATTAAAAAGGGAGTTAAGAGTAAAGGCGATATAGAAATTTATGGAACAAAAATAAATGGTAATGTAGAAACTGATGGAAAATTCATAAGTGGAGCTCATCAAAAAGAATTAGCAAACAAGTATTTCTCAACTCTTTTAAATAGCGAAAAAATAGCAAGTGCTGAAGATATGAAGAGACTTGATGAGATAATGAATAATGAAGAAAAGTTCTTACCACTTATTAAAGCAGCAACTTCAAATTCTCATGATATTGATAGCACTACATTTTATAAAGACGCTTTAAAATATGTAGATAGTGAAGAGATGGAAACTGGCGATTTGATAGCTAATGGTGGTATTGATGCAACTGGTTTTGAAACGAAAGGAACTGGAGTTGTTAGGGTTGCTAAGGGTGATATTAATAGCATTGTTGATACTTTTGCAAATACAGGTGGTGTTTATATTACAGAAGGTAATTTAAATGCTAATAACTCAAGTTTTACAAGTGATGTAAATATCGCTAAGGGCGATTTAAAAGCTTTAGGAAATTTATTAGAAGAAAAAAGAGATGAAAGTGGCGAAAGAGTAAAAGATAAAAACGGCAATCAAGAGTATAATCCTGCATTTTCTTATATTGACAATGATGATGCAATTAATACAATGTCAAGATTTGCAAATATCAATGTAAATGATGGAAATATAAGCTTAACAAATACTTATGCAGATAATATCATAGCAAACGATAAAGCTACAAGCTCTAAAACAATTACTCTTAAAAATGCAGTTATAAATAAGCTTACACACGGAACAAATCTAAAAGACGCAGAGTTTAATGTAAATGCTAATAAAGCTTTATTTAGAGAAAGCGTTACAAACTACGGCTCAATCAATGCTGTTAGTTCATCATTTGATAAAGATGTTAAGGCTAGAAATCTAAGCTTAAGTGGTATCGTTGAAGATGTAGAAAGACTAGATAAAAAAGCAGGAAAGTATCACGGAGAGATTAGCTATGACGCTAATATCGCAGCTTCAAATAATCTAAGCTTAACAGGTATAGAGAGTGCTTATAAATTAGATAAGAGTGCTAATACAACTCTTTTACAAGCAAAAGATATAAATATCAATAGTTCAGCTATCAAAGCTCAAGTTATAGGTAATGCTGATATTAGCAATGATTTAACTACTGGTGTATTGGCAAGTCAAGTTAGTGCTGCGAATTTTTATAAAGACCCTATCTCAAAAGGTTCAAGCATTAATTTAAATAACGCTATTGTATTTGGCGATATGAAAGCTGATAAATTAAATGTGAATAATTCTAAGATTACAGGTAGAATTTTAGCAAATGATTTAAATGCAAGTAATAATACATTTATTATGGGTGGCACAAACAATACATTCTTAGGCACAATGATTGCAAGAAATAGCACAAGTGGTAAGGCAAATGAAATAGGATTACTTGGTTTAAGTGTAAATAATGGCAAAGCTGATGCAAGTAATCTAGCAAATCTTCCACTAGCTTTATTAAAGATTGGAAATGGAAATGCAACAGCAGAAGACTTCGTTACAAAAATCGGAGTTTATGATGGGCTAAGTGTATATTCATTAGATAAGAAAAATATCTTAAGCGGGACATTAAAGCAAGGAGATGAGGATTATATTTATTATTCAGTTGTAGCAAATCCTATTAATGCGGCTGCAAGTAGGGCTGATGCTAGTAAGACAAGTGATAATTTTAGTGCTGATAGCAAAAGTGGTGCTGATAAGAGTATCTTAGATAATGCAAACTCAAGTGTAGGTGCAATTGCTCAAAAAGCAAATGAAGTTGCAAAAGGAACTGCAAGTGATGAGGTGATGGCAAATGCTAATAAAGTTGCAAATGATACAAGCAAGATTGTAGCAAGTGAAACTAGCCTTGATAAAACAATTGAAGAAGCGCAAACAGATATTAAAAACGCAGCAATTGAAGAAGCTATTAAAGTAGGGTCTAACATTAATGGTAATGAGATTGAACTTACTTTAAAAGGTGCTAATACTAAGGCTTTAACAGATGCAAAAAATATGCTAAATCAGACTTATTATTCTTATGTTAGTGAATGGAATAATCTAAACAAAAGAATGGGCGAACTAAGAAATAATGATGGCAAAAATGCTGGAATTTGGATTAGAAGTTTTGGTGGCGAAGGCAAGATTGATAGTGCTAAAATAAAATACTATGAAGTGCAATTTGGTGCAGATAAGCAAACTAGCACAAATTACGGAGAATTATATTCAGGTGTAATGGCAAATATAGGTCAAAGCACAAGTAATTCAAGTAATTCTAAGGTGAAAAATCACGGCATTGGTGCTTATGTTAGCTTAGTTGGTAATGATGGCTTATTTATTGACGCTACAGCTAGATACACCAATCATAAATCAACATTTAAAGATAATGTTTGGTTAGGCGATTTAAAAGATAGTGGAAGTGGATTTTTAGGTAGCGTTGAGGCTGGATATAGAATGGGAAGTGATTTTTATCTTGAGCCTAGTGCTGAATTAATCCTTGGCTATGTTCCTATGGCTAATTTAAAGGGTAATGATAAAGTTACTTTAAAAAGCGAAGGTAAATTTATGGGAGCAGCAAAAGTTGCTTTAAGTGCTGGTGCAAATATTAATGATACTTTTGGTTTAAGAGCTAGTGTTGGTGGGGCGTTTGATTTAAATAACACTCCTACTATAACTTTAAGCGATGGCACAACTACAAGAGTTGAAAAAGGCTTTAAAGATAGTCGTGGATTTGCAAGTGTAGGAGCTAATTTTAACTTAGGTAAAAATACTAAGTTTAGTTTAGATGCTGAAAAATCATTTAGTGGAAAATATAATACAAACTACAATATAAACGGAACTTTAAGATATTCGTTTTAAAAAATAGCCCTAGAAATAGGGCTTATTTTGATAATTTATTTTCTATATATTCATCTACACTTTTTTTGAATTTTATTGGTTCACCAATAAAAGGAACAGGTGCAGAAGAACCAGCACCATTTATAAATATTGTGCCAAAATTAAAAATCCTACCAAGAATTCCTTGACCAACTCTGATACTTTCTATTTTTTCTAATCTTAGCTCTATTGTATCTCTTCTAATAAAGCCAAATTTAGCTATAACTTTTCTATTTGTTAAAGCAAGTTCTGTTGTTGTAATGATAACGAACATACGAAGTAAAAGAAAGATGATAAATATAGCAATAAAAGGATGAATAGCAATACTTAAAATTGCTAAAACTAAAATAGCAAATAAATCACCTATAAAAGCAAAAACACTAACTTTGGCTTTTAAAACAACACTTTCATCTGCACCTAAAACTTGTTCTACATAAGACATAAAAACTCCTTTTAAAAAATTAAAAAAAGTATTATACCCCCCCCCATTTTTAATTCTAGCTTAAATGATAAATATATTTTGTGTTTAAATTTATAAAGAATTTGAATTAATAATTTTAATATTTTTAAAAGTTTTATAATAATTTGAATTTGGGTTTTTATAAGTATATTTTATTGTTGCTTTTAGTAATGTATTTTAAAATATTTGTAGTTATTATTGAGTTAGAAAATATTCATACAAAAATTAATTTGACCTATTAAAAAACTTGGGAAAATTGATTTATCTTAAGCGAAATTAAATGGCGCGGCGGACGGGGCTCGAACCCGCGACCTCCGGCGTGACAGGCCGATATTCTAACCAGCTGAACTACCGCCGCAACCGAATTTAATGAATGGTGGTCGCTATAAGACTCGAACTTATGACATCCACCTTGTAAGGGTGGCGCTCTACCAACTGAGCTAAGCGACCATGGCGACCCTTGAAAGATTTGAACTCTCGTTTCCAAACGGAGAGAATGGCGTCCTGAGCCACTAGACGAAAGGGTCTCAAACCTGGATCAAAAAAAAATGGTGTCCTGTGCTGGATTCGAACCAGCGGCCCCCTCATTAAAAGTGAGATGCTCTACCTGCTGAGCTAACAAGACTTAAAATAAAAATAAGTTTGGATTATACATTTTAAAACTTAAATTAAAATTAATATTTTAATTATAGTTAAAAAACTATAACTGATTAAATTAATAGGTATAGTTTAAACTGTTAATATCAGCATATACTTCCAATGCATTAGTGTGATTTTGTTTAAATAAATAAGTCTTTTCAAATTATTGTTTAAGTTGACTTTAGTTTAAAATTATTATATTTTTTACGATTTTTACTTATATTTTGCATTGCTTATAATTTTCAATTAAAAATTAGTAAAAATCGTTTAAATTTTTATATTATTTTTTATAAGTTTAAAAAATAATAAAATCATCATCAAGACTTGTAAATAGCTAAAATAAAAGGCAATAAAAATAACTTTTGCATTAATAATCCCTCATTTTTAAGTCTTTTTTATTAAATGGCTCAAGCACTGTAGATGGGGCAAAATATCCATCAAATGTTTGTTCTGTAGCGTCTTCGTCATCTATATAAAACACTCCACTTAAAGTTTCTTTTACAACCCAGCTTACGCTATCATCTTTATTTTCTTTAATTACACAACCACTAATATCATTATTATCACTCTTATCATAACTAATTTTCCAATCATATTTACCTTTTGCCTCATATGGCACCGCTAAATATTCAGCTAGTGAATCTTTATAAAAACCTAAAGCTCCAACACCTTCATTAGGAAGTATAACTCCATCAGATTCACTTGTTCCGCCTATTAAAAAAACTCCATCTTTTAAATATTTAGTACTTTTATTATCAGGATTAGTTTCTATCTCGCATCCCTTATCTATTAAAATACAAAAAGTACCAGCAATATTATTCCTATTTTCACCTAAATGTGGATATAAATTAAAAATTTCATTACTATATTCACCAGTCTCATTTTTTTCTATGGCTTTTTCAGTATCATAACAATAAGTAACATCAAGCTTTACTAATTTTCCTCTATTTTTCTCAATAGCCTTTCTTAGATTATCAACATCAGCTTGAGATTTAATAAAAATATTAATCTCCTCCATAGTTTTTTTCTCAAGGTTAAAAACACTAGGAAAAAACACAGCAATAATACCTAAAGCGGTGGTAATAAATCCACCTATTGAACCTAAAATAACTTTTTTTTCAAATTTCATGAGAAATCCTTTCGTAATAAAATAACATTACGAATTATGCCCCCCCCCAAGGCTAACAAACAGTAAATAAGTAAAATATTGATATAAATAAAATTTATAAGTCTTTAAAATTTATGCCATCAAAATAAGCTAAAGCACTACCCCAAGTAAATCCGCCGCCAAATGCGTCTAAAAGCATTAATTTGCCATTTGTTAAACGACCTTGTTCGTAAGCTTCATTGATAGCTATTGGAATTGACGCAGCTGAAGTATTACCAAATTTATCAACACATACAACACATTGCTCATCGCTTAAGCCAAGTTTTTCTTGAACATAAGAGATAATTCTAAGATTTGCTTGATGCGGTATAAATAAATCTATATCACTTGTTTTAAGTTTGTTTTTATCTAATAAATACGACACATCATCTGATAATGTTTTAACAGCTACCTTAAATACTTCATTGCCTTTCATTTCAAGTTTAATAGGCTCTAATTGTTTTGTTTGATTTGAACGCTTAGTGCATAATAAATCTTTAAATTCTCCATCGCTTCCTGTATGAATATCTATAATTCCTTTACCTTCACTTGCACTTACAACGCAAGCTCCAGCACCATCTCCAAATAAAACACAAGTAGTTCTATCTGTATAATCAAGAATTGAAGATATTTTTTCAGCTCCTATTATTAATACATTTTTTTTAGCACCACTTTCAACCATAGAACGAGCAAGCTCAAGCATATAAATAAATCCAGAACAAGCAGCACTTATATCAAATGCACTTACACCTTTTAATCCAAGTTTATTTGCTACAACTACCGCAGTTGATGGCATAGTAAAATAATCAGGACTTAATGTAGCTACTATTATTAAATCTATTTCATTAGTTTGAATTTTAGCTCTTTGTATAGCTTTGATAGCTGCTTTATATGCTAAATCGCTAGTGTTTTCAGTTTCACTAGCAATATATCTTTGCTTAATTCCTGTTCTTTTTAATATCCATTCATCACTTGTATCTAAAAAACTTTCAAAATCTTTATTTGTTAGTGTTTTTTCTGGTAAATACGAAGCAATACTTTTAATGCAAGCTTTTAATTTCATCTTCAATCACTTTATTTACATTTGAATTAGCAAATTTTAAAGCTTGAAAAATTGCATTTTTTATAGCTTCTTCATTGCTTTTTCCGTGGCTAATGATAGCACATCCATCAATTCCTAATAATGGAGCTCCACCATATTGGTCGTAGTCTAAATGCTGTTTTAAAGCATTAAATGCACCTTTGCTAAGCATATAACCAAGTTTTGACAATGATGATTTTTTAATCTCATTTTTTAACAACTTAGCAAAAATGCCTACAGCACCTTCTGCAGTTTTTAATAATATATTTCCAGTAAATCCATCGCAAACTACCACATCACATTCTCCAGCAAATATATGTCCGCCTTCAACATTGCCCATAAAATTGCTTAAATGTTCTCTTAATAATTTATGTGTGTCTTTTGTAAGTTTGTTTCCTTTGCAATCTTCTTCTCCGTTTGAAAGTAGTGCAATTTTAGGATTTTTTATATTCATCACTTCTTTTGCATAAGCTTCGCCCATTATTGCAAATTGTAATAAATTTTCTTCTTCGCAATCAACATTAGCACCTACATCTAATACTAAAACTCTGCCGTTAAAAGTAGGCATCAAAGTTGCGATAGCAGGTCTTAAAACACCTTTTACTCTACCTATTCTAAGGGTTGCAAGGCTCATTGTAGCACCACTATGCCCAGCCGAAACAACTGCATTTGCTTCGTGGTTTCTTACTAATTCAACTGCTTTATAAATACTGCTGTCTTTGCGTTTTAAAACATCTGTAGAATTTTCATCCATATCAAAAACATCGGTAGTATGAACAAATTCAACTCTATTTGATAATTCTGATGGAATTTGACTTTTTATTTTTTCTTCATCTCCAACTAGAATAACGCTAAAATTATCTTTTTCTTTTAACGCTTTTATAACTCCACTAATTATTGGGGGGAAAGAAAAATCTCCACCCATAGCATCAACAGCAACTTTTATCATAGGTATTAATATTCGCCAGTTGTTGGATTAATTCTATGAGGTAATTTCCAACTACCATCTTTATCTTTAATCGGTCTTACTAGCTCAATTTTGTAATGAGTGCGTCTTTTTGCTGCTCTTGTTTTACTAACTCTTCTCTTTGGAACTGCCATGTTATTCTCCTTATTTACATTTTTGACAATAAAAATAATCGCTTAAATATAAAGCTAATTCGCTTTTTAATACTTCAATTAAGTCTATTTCACTATCATAAAATTCCATAGTGTCGCTTAATTCGTTTTCTTCATCTTTAAATACACCATCGCTCAAATCTAAATTAATTTTTTCATTAATTTCAATCTCAATTTCAGCAGCACAACTATCACAATAATGAATTACATTGCCTACTAAAATTGCGTCTAGCGTAACTATTTTATTATCTTTTCTCTTTAAAAAGCCTTCTAATATTAAATTATCAAAATCTAACTTAAAAGGGTATTTTACCGAATTAATTTTACTAAAAGCAATTTTCATTTTAATTTATTTCAAGTTTATTAAAGAAAAACTCTATTTCTATTTTAGCATTTTCTAAACTATCACTACCATGCACTGCGTTTGCGTCAATACTTTCAGCAAAATCAGCTCTTATTGTTCCCTTAGCTGCTTCTTTTGGATTAGTTGCTCCCATTAATTCACGATTTTTAGCAACTGCATTTTCGCCTTCTAAAACAGATACTACAACAGGACCACTAGTCATAAATTCAACTAAATCTTTATAAAATGGTCTTTCTTTATGAACTGCGTAAAATTCTCCTGCTTGTTCTTTTGTTAAATAAAGCTTTTTAATAGCTGCAATTCTTAAGCCATTTGCTTCAAAACGACTTAAAATTTGACCTATAACACCTTTCTTAACAGCGTCAGGTTTAATGATTGATAAAGTTCTTTGCATTAAATCTCCTTAAAATAAAAGCTCATATTATACAAAAATAAATTAATTTAAGCTTTAAAAATTAAGTTCTTTTAATAAAGTTTTTGCATCAACTAATCCTATTATTTGTTTTAGCACTTCGCCTTTATCGTTTAAAACAAGTAAAACTGGTGGTCCAAAAACCTTATAAGTCTCTGCCATTTCTTGCTCAAATTGGTTTGGGTTAGTTAAATCTATTTTGATTAAATTGTAATTTTTCAACTCATTTATAACTTCTTTATCTTTAAAAGTAGTATTTTGCATAACTTTGCAGTTCTCACACCAACTAGCAGTAAAATATACAATATTTTTTGAACTTAGATTTAATTTTTCTTTTGCTTGTGTGAATTCTAAATTCTGTTGAGAAATATTATTACTTGGATTAAAATTTTTGTTTAATAATATAAAACTATAAGCTAATATTAAAACTAAAATAATTTTAAAAAATAAAAAGAATTTATTTTTAGTATTTTCAAATAAGCCAAAAAATACTACAAAACTAATACCAAGTAAGGCATATAAAATATTTGTAATATTCTCATTTATTATTCTTTCTAAGAAAAATATTGCTATTCCTAATAAAATAAATCCAAAAAAATTATTAACATATTGCATCCAAGAACCAGTTATAAATTTAAAACCAAAACCAATTGCTATTAGTGGAATTCCCATACCTATACTCATAAAAAATAATGAAAAAGCTCCAAGTAATACATCATTGCTATTTGCTACATAAATTAAAATTCCAGCAAGTGGTGCAGCTACACAAGGTCCTACTATTAAAGCACTTAAGACCCCCATTAAAAATACTCCGATAATTCCACTATATTTTGAGCTTTTTTTATTTACGCTATTTACAATAAAGTTAGGCATTTTTAGTTCAAATAAGCCAAACATTGATAATGATAAAATTACAAAAATTAAAGAAAATAGAATGATTACAATTGGATTTTGAAAAAATACTTGAACTCCACTTCCTACTAAAGCTGCTATTATTCCTGCTATTGTATAGCTAATAGCCATTCCTAATACATAAATAATGCTTGAAATTATTGGATTTTTACCACTACTTTTTGCCAAAATACTAGATATTATAGGTATCATTGGTAGGGTGCAAGGTGTTAAAGATAATAGTATTCCTGATACAAAAAAAGTTAAAATATTTATTAAAAATGAAGAATTTAAAAGCTTGCTTTCATATTCGTTTTGTGTAGATTGTTTTTCTTTTTTTAGTTTTAAAGCTTCTTTGTTATCGTATTCTAAAACCAATTTATCATTTTGATAATTAAAAGACGCTACAAGTGGTTGATAACATAATCCTTCAGTAGAACAACCTAAATAAAAAATTTTAATATTGTCATTATTTTTTAATGTAAAATTTGGGAAATCAAATTCTAAAGTATTGTAAAAGACTTCAACATTATCCTTTAATACCGCATTGCTTAAGTTAAATTTATTTGTGATATTTTCGTTGTTTAATAAGACTTTTATTTCGTTTTTATATAAATAAATATCAGGATTTAGATTAAGTTTTATAAAATTTGCTTGAGAGTTATTTTCAAGTTGGAATTTAAATGCTTCATTTGGTGGTAGTGGATTTGCAATTGCTAATACGCAAAATATTAAAATATTTATAATAAATTTCATTGTTTTTTCCTTGTTTTTTTATATTGTATAAGAGTAAAACATATGATTGTAAAAATAATAAATAATGTGCTAAAAATAATTAGTATTTTTTCTTTATCGTTATAACTTGCCTTTATTTTTTTAAAGTTTTTAATTTTATCTAAATCAATAGTGCAACCATAATATACATTTAAATTTTTATCTTTTTTGATATAAGTTATTATATGTCTTATTGAGTAATTAGTCCAAAAAATATTAGCTTTTGTATATCCTTCATCTTTTATTTTTGCTAGCAGTTCTTTTATATAAAATTTATTATTTGTGTCTTTTTCTAAAAAAATATTTTGATGCTCATAGTCCTTAGAATAATGAGCTATATAAAATCCTAATTCATTAAAAGCATAGGCTTTTTCTTGATAATTATCAAAATTAATCGTATTAATTTCTTTTTTGATTAGATTAATTTTTTCTTTATAATTTAAAGAATTTGGAAGATTTTTTGCATAATTATCTATTTTATCTACTATTGCTTTTGCTTGTTTTGCGATGATATTTTTAGTGCCTTCATTGTCTTTTAGTTGATAGTTTTTATCAAGTGTAATATAAACATCTATGCTATTTAATATTACGCTAATACAGGCTAATAATGAAAATAATATAATAGTTTTTTTACCCATCAATACTTACCCTATTTAAAATTGCACTACTTAAAGAGTGAATATCAATATCTTGAATTTTAATACCATTTGGAACGCCTTGAGCGATTTTGCTTACTTTTACATTGTAGTGTTTAAAATAATCTTCTAAATAAAAGCACACCGTATCCGTGCTAACGCTTGGTGTGTAGGCTAAAACCAGTTCTATTGTATTGTATTTGCAAATCATTTTTTCTAATTTTTTTAAATAGTATTCATTGGTTTTTGAAAGTATAAAATATCTACCTTCATATACTTTACATTCATCTATAAAAAATACATCTTTTGGGCTTTCCACTAAGCAAATTGTATTATCTAATTCATCATTTATGCAATAATCACAAAGTTCATTTTCACTTAAGCAACCACAAATAGAACATTCTTTTATATTTTTTTTAGCATTCTCTAAAGAATTCATTAGTTCTTCTAATAAATTTTTATTTTCATAACACAAATAATAAGCCATTTTTAAAGAAGTTTTTTTGCCAATTCCTTGAATTTTTCCTATGCTTTTGCATAAATTATCAAAATGTATCACAATATAATCCTAAAGTTATGATAGCCATCATCGTAAAAATATTTAAGCTCAAATCCTTGAGTATCACAAATATATTTTATTAAATAAAGTCCTAATCCAAATCCACTTTGCTCTGCATTACCCCTTGCAAATGGTTTAAAATACTCTTCTGTATTAAAGTCTTTTTCTTCTCCTATGTTTTTTACATTAATATAGTCTTTTTGAAATTCAATTATACACTTATGGTTGCTTGAGTATTTAATAGCATTATCTAATAGATTTTTAATTAATATTATAAATAAAGCTCCATCTACTATTATTGTTCTATCTTCGTTCATTTTTACATCAATAATTTGTAAATTATCTAAATATAAAGCACTGATTGATTGCTCTAATAAATATGAATACGAATATTCTTTTAAGACTACTTCATGGTTTTTAGATAATATTTCTTCTACTTGCTTAAATTCATTTACTAAAGCATTCATACCTTTAAATACACTTATTAAGATTTTTTTATTTTTTTCGCTTTCTGGCATAGTTGCCGCAAACATTCCTTTAGCAATAGGTGTTTTTAACTCGTGCATAATTGCTCTTAAAAAAAATCTTCTTGCCAATACTAATTCATTATTTTTTTTAGTAGCTTTATTAAATTCTTTAGTTAATAATCCTATTTCATCATTTTTATAATAAGAAAAATTGCTATTTTTTCCGTTTGATAAATCCCTAATATGTCTTGTAAGACCCTTTAATGGTTGAATTAAATTATAACAATATATTAAAGAAGCAAAAAACATCATAATAATTAATGATATTAATAATTTAATTAAACCATCATTTATATTATTATTGTGGGTGTTTTCATAAACTTTTAATGAATTATTTTTTTGATTTATGAGTTTTAAATAATATTTGTCTTTATAAACAATTCCTTGAATTAGTCCAAAATTAGTTTTATGGTCTATTGGCTTATCATTGCTTGTGCAAAGCTCACGCATAAAACGCTTATCTGTAATTTCTTGAAAATCAATATCTTGTAAGTATTTATCAATTTCTACACCAGCACCACTAGCATACAATTTATTAATAGCTAATATTGCAAAATAAAGCCTACTTATACTTTCAGCTCTTAAAGCCTTATTGGAGTATTGAGTTATTTGTATAATAGCTGTAATAGTAAGTATAATGCTAATAGCAAAAACTGCTATTAGCTTACTAAGAATAGAGTGTAACAGCATTAGCCAAGAAGCTTATAACCAATACCACGAACAGAGAATATATGTTTAGGGTCTTTTGAACTATCGCCTATCTTACTTCTTAATCTTCCTATAATTACATCTAAGCTTTTGCTATCTTTTTCTCTTAATGACCTACAGCTATTAGCTAGCTCATCTCTTGATACTGAATAGCTATGTCTTTTCACTAGATAACTTAATATATCATATTCAGCCGGTGTTAAGCTTAGTGGTTTTTTATCATAGTAAATTTCATGTTTTTCATGCTCAACTTTGAATAATGTGCTTACTTCTTCTTCAGGTGGTAGTAAGCTTTTTTTGTATCTTCTAACAAGTGATGATACCCTTGCTTGCAATTCAGTTGGCTCATAAGGTTTTGGTAAATAATCATCAGCCCCTAATCCAAGTCCTAAAACCTTATCACTTGTATCCCCTCTAGCACTTGAAATGATAATAGGAATATCATACTTCTTGCGAATTTCCTTGCATACTTCTAATCCATCCATTCCAGGTAGAGTTAAGTCTAAAATTAGACAATCATAATTACTAAAGTTAGCAGTTAAACCTTCAGCAGGAGTGCTGTAATTTGTAACTTTTATGTTAAACCTTGCTAAAAACTCTGTAATCAACTCAGCGAATTCCACTTCGTCTTCAATCATAATTACATTAATCATTTTTTCACCTTTATTTATTAAAGTCTTTCCATTCTAACAATAATTAATTTATAAATGATAAATTGCAAAAGGAAAAAGATGCGTGACTTTTATGAAATTCTAGGAGTTAGTAAAAATGCTAGTTCTGAAGAAATTAAAAAAGCTTATAGAAAATTGGCATTGAAATATCATCCTGATAGAAATCAAGGCGATAAAGATGCTGAAGAAAAGTTTAAAGAAATCAATGTAGCTTATGAAACCTTAAGTGATGACACTAAAAGAGCTAGATATGATAGATACGGCGAAGCTGGTCTTAATGGTGGTTCAGGTGCTGGTGGCTTTGGATTTGAAGGATTTTCAAATTTTAGTGATATTTTTAGTGATATTTTTGGTGGCTTTGGCGATAGTGACGATGAAGAAATTGATGAAGATTTATTTATTACTCTTGAATTAGGTTTTAAAGAAGCTATTTTTGGTTGTAAAAAGAAAGTTAATTATTCTTATAAAGCAAATTGTATTAAGTGTGATGGAACAGGCTCGGCAAGTAAAACTACAACTACTTGCTCAAGATGTAATGGCAAGGGCAAAATAGCTATTAGAAAAGGCTTTTTCCAAATGGTTAGCACTTGTGATGTGTGTGGCGGTAAAGGTAAAGTAGTAAAAGATAAATGTTCATCTTGTCAAGGTAGTGGAAAAGAAAATAAAAAAGAAGAATTAGAAGTAACTATTCCTGAAGGAGTTGATAACGGAGTAACTTTAAAATGTTCTAATAAAGGAAATGAGATTAATTCTAATGAGCGTTCTGATTTGTATATAAAACTTCGTGTAGCAAGAGATGATAGGTTTGTTAGAAAAGGTGATGATATTTATATAGATGTTCCAATCTTATTTACCCAAGCAGCATTAGGTTCTACCATCATTGTGCCTACTATTAGAGGAGAAGCTAGTATTCAAATTCCATTTGGCTTAAGTGATAAACAACTTGTAAAAATTAGTGGCGAAGGTGTTAAAAACCATCATACAAGAAGAACAGGGGATCAATTTGTCCAACTTAGCATTATGTATCCAAAACATATAAATGCAGAACAAAAAGAATTATTAGAAAAATTAAACGAGAGTTTTGGTATCAAAAATGATGCTAAAGAGCAACAACACGGGATATTTGATACTATTAAATCTTGGTTTAAATAATTTTTATTTTAATTCAAATTCTTTTTTAGAATTTGGATTAAAAATATTTTTATTAAAGTGAGCTTAAAATACTTTCGTATGCGTTTTGCAAATCTTCTTCGCTTTTTATATTAAAAACTTTTGTATTAAATTTTTTATTAAAAGTCCTTTGTCTTTTTGCTAGTTGTCTTGTATGAATTGTGATTAATTCTTCTAATTCATCTTTAGATATTTTTTGATTAAAACAATCAATTATTTCTTTAGCTCCAATAGAGTTTAATGCTTTTGTATCACCATAAATCTTATATAAATTTATAACTTCATCATAAGCATTTAAGCTAAGCATTTGTTTAGTCCTTAGCCTAATTCTTTCGTTTAAAATATCTTTATCCCATAAAATATCGTATATTTTAAGTTCTTTAATAAGTGCTTCTTGAGTATTTGCTTTTAGCCAAAGGCTAGGAATTTCATTTGTGCTTTTATAAATGCTATACCATTTATTTAGCCTATAAGTATCATTTGCTGATATGTTTGAGTTTTTATCAATTTTTAGCATTAGATTATAGATTTCATCAAGGCTTAAATTATGATTAATATCATTAATTTTAGGGCTTAATCCATCAAGCATTGCTTTTAGATAAAATCCACTTCCACCTGTTATAATTAGATTTTTTTCATTATTTTTTGCAAATTCTAAAGCCTTTTTGTATTCATCAAAATAAAGCCCTACATTATAATTTTCATTTACGCTAATTAGATTTATTCCAAAGTATTTAATCTCTTCTAGCATTTGATTATCTGGCTTGGCATTTATAATATTTAATTCTTTATAAAGACATAAACTATCAAGGCTTAAAATTATAGAATTTGAAGCTTTAGCAAGTTTATGAGCTAGGTTTGTTTTGCCACTTGCAGTTGTTCCTATGAGAGCAATTTTTTTCATCTTTATCCTTAAATCTTAATTAAAATATTATAAACTAGATTAAAAACGGAAGAGTTATGAATAAATTAAAAAACATTTTAGAATTAATCGTATTTAAGCATAGTATTTTTGCTTTACCTTTCTTAATTATTTCAATGCTTAGTGCTATAAAATTATATGAATTAAGTTTATCATCAATTTGGCTTAATTTTATCTTAGCTATTTTTTGTGCTGTTTGTGCTAGAAATTACGCAATGGCACTTAATAGATTACTTGATGCTGATATTGATATTTTAAACGAAAGGACAAGAAATCGTCCTAGTGTAGATGGTAGAGTAGGGCGTGGGAATTTGCTTTTATTTATAATCGCAAATGCTGTAATTTTCGTGCTTTTAGCGTATTTTATAAATACTACTTGCTTTTATCTTAGCTTTTTTGCCTTAGCTTTACTTGGTTCTTATTCTTTATTTAAGAGATTTTCTTATTTAGCTCATATTATTTTAGGCTTATCTTTAGGATTTGCTTGTGTAGCAGGTGAAATTGTGCTTACAAATTCTATTAGTGCTTATTCTATTGCTTTATGTTTTGCGGTTTGTTTTTGGACTGCTGGGTTTGATTGTTTGTATGCTTTACAGGATTTAGAATTTGATAAAGCAAATAATTTATTTTCTATACCATCTTGTTTTGGTAAAACGGCTACTTTATTTATAGCTGCGATTTTTCATTTGATTGCATTTTTGTTTTGGTTTGTTTTTTTAGTTAGTGTAAATGCTGGATTTTACGGATTTTTAGGATTGATAATCGTAGGAATTTTATTAATAATAGAGCATTTTATAGTGAGAAAAAATACAGAAAAAATAGAAAGAGCTTTTTTTGATATAAACGCTATTGTTAGCATAGTGTTTTTGATATTTTTTATAATAGATTTAAAGGTTGGCTAATGATTATGTATGAAGCAAGATTTAGGATTGATTATCAAGAATGTGAAGAATTAGAAGATAGATTTTTACAAGAATATAATGCTATTAATTATCATAAATCTTTACAAGATTATAGGCACAGAGCTAGTAAAATGGATATGTATCCTGAAGATAAATTGTTTTTTGAAATGCTTTGTGATATTAAAAAAGATTTATTAGAAATTAAAAATCTTAAAAAAGATGAATTTATAAAATTAGATAATAGCACTTATTCAAATTCAATAAATTATGAATATATTCGTGTTGAAGATAGTTTAAAACCTAATCAAACATATTATGCAAGGCTTGTTTTAGTTGATAGGACTATATCTTGTTTTGTTAGTGCAATTGATGAGCATACTTTTAAAATCACTCAAATTAAAAGATATGATACAGAAGGGCTTAATTTATTTGTAGCTGATATTCAAAGGAATTTAATTAATATTAAAAAGGAAAAAAATGGGGATTGATTTATTAATTTATATTGTATTTATAATTTTTATAGTTTTATTATTTGTTTATGTAAGACTTAGTTTTAGAGATTTAAATGATAAATTAGATGGGGTTTTAAAGGCTATTGATGAGAATTATAAATCTATTCATAGACTTGAAAAAGATGTAGAAAAATTAAAACTAGCAGAGATAAATAACGCTAAACAAAATGATTTTAATGATAATATTATGCAAAATTGTGAGTTTTTAATACATTCAATTATTGATGAAAGAATTAATGAGCTAAATAGTGATTTAGGTATTATTCAAGAAAGTATTCAAGAAGTTACAAAAAACCAAGATAGTAGAATTGCAAATTTAGAACTTGCAAACGAGCCAATCACTAGGCTAAGTCCTAATGAAGACGCTGAAAGAATGCAGATTTTAAAACTTTTTGGAGATGGTAAAAGTGTAGAAGAAATAGCATTACTTCTAAACAAAAGCCCACAAGCAATTAATATTATTTTAAAAAGCTTATAAGGACTAAAAATGTTAATTGATTCGTATGGAAGAAGGATAAATTATTTAAGAATTTCACTTACTCAAAGATGTAATTTCCGTTGTCTTTATTGTATGCCAAAAGTTCCTTTTAATTGGGTTCCTAAAGAAAATTTATTAAGCTATGAAGAATTATTTTTATTTGCAAAATTATGTATGGATAAGGGTGTAGATAAAATCCGTTTAACTGGTGGAGAACCACTTGTAAGAGCTGATTTAGATAAATTCATAAAAATGCTAATTGATTATAAGAGCGATTTGGATTTAGCACTTACAACTAATGGATTTTTATTAAAAGAACAAGCGGCAAAATTAAAAGCAGCAGGACTTGTAAGAATAAATGTATCTCTTGATACTTTAGTGCCACAAAGAGCAAAATTAATCTCTCAAAAAGATATTTTAAAGGAAGTTTTAGAAGGTATAGAAGAAGCCTTAGAAGTAGGGTTAAAAGTAAAGATTAATTGCGTTCCTTTAAAGGGTATTAATGAAGATGAATTAATTGATTTGATTATGTTTTGCAAAGAAAAAAATATTCAAATAAGATTTATTGAATTTATGGAAAACGAACACGCTTACGGACAATTATGTGGATTAAGAGAAGCTGAAATACTAGATAAAATCAAGCAAAGATTTAGCATAAATGCACTTGAGAAAGAGCCAAATTCTCCTGCTAGTTTATATAAAATTGATGAGTTAGATTATGTATTTGGTGTGATTAATCCACACAAGCACGATTTTTGTGATAGCTGCAATCGTTTAAGACTTAGTGCGGAAGGATTTTTGATACCTTGCCTTTATTTTGATGAAGCTATGAGTATTAAAAAGGCTTTAAGAAATAAAGATATTAATAAGGCTTTAGAGATTTTAAATACGGTTTTAGAAAACAAACCTGAGAAAAATAAGTGGAGCGAAGAAGATAATAAAAGCTCTGCTAGGTCGTTTTCGCAAACGGGTGGATGATGAAATTAGTTGAAGAATTTTTAAGTATTCAAGGCGAAGGGATATTTGCAGGAAGACTTGCTTATTTTATCCGTTTTGCGGGGTGCAATTTCTCTTGCTATGGATTTGGAGTTGTTAAGAGCAAAAATAATAAAACATTAATTGGTTGCGATACTTTAAGAGCTGTTTATACTAATGAATTTAGCGATGAGTATAAGGAATTTAAATTAGAAAATATAATCAATAAATTAAACTCATTTAGCTATAAACCTATGATAGTAATTACTGGTGGAGAGCCTTTAATTCATCAAGAAAATCCTAAATTTATAGAGCTTTTAGAATATTTGGTAAAAAATGAATATTTAGTGCAGTTTGAGACTAATGCTAGTATTTGTTTAAAAGAATACGATTTTTATAAAAATTGTTATTTTGCAATGGGAGTAAAACTTGCAAATAGCAAAATGCCAAAGGAAAAAAGAATAAAATATGAAGCAATTAATTCAATTTTAAAGCTATCAAAACAAGCATTTTTTAAAGTCGTTTTAGATAAAGCGGATTTAGAAGATAATCAAGAATTATTTGAATTAAGAAATGCTTATAAAGACGCTAATTTTTATCTAATGCCAAAAGGTGCTACTAATGATGAATTAAGAGCGAATGCTAAGAGCGTTTTAGAATTTGCTATTAAAAATGGCTTTAATTATACAGATAGGATACATATTAGAATTTATGATGATTTGGAGGGTGTATGAGAATAGGTAAATTATTTGAGTTTGAAAATGCTCATATAGTTAGGTTTTGTAGTTCAAAAAGATGTAAAACTAGCATTCACGGACATTCTTATAAATTAGAATTAATTTTATATGCAAATACTCTTGATAAAGCGGGAATGGTTTATGATTTCGGGCTTTTAAAGGGAAATATTAAGCAAATAATAGATGCTTTTGATCATAGCACTTGTATTTATAAATACGATGATTTAGAGTATGTAAATGATATTAAAAAGCATTCAGCTAGGTGGGTTGAACTACCTTGTAATATCAGTGCAGAAAATCTTAGCATAGTGTTTTTTATATTAATTTCTAAGATTTTGCAGAATTCAAAAATGCACAATGATGAGAATGTAAGAGTAGATAAAATCAGACTAAACGAGACTAGAACAGGCTGGGCTGAATGTGAATACGATGATGCTTTTTATAATGATGAGCCTAGAATTAATTTAAATGAAATAACTTTTTCTAAGGCAATTTTAGAAGATTTTAGTGATATAAATCTATTTGAAAAAATTAAAAATAATGAGATTTTTATAAATCCAAAGGAAGTTTAATGAGTATTATTGGCATTCATATGTTTTTTGTGTATTGCTTGGTAGCTTTAGAATTTTCTTATTTGTTTATTTCTCAATGTTGTAAGGATATTAATAAATTTATTTCAAGAATTTCAATTATTAGTCCAATACAAATTATAGCCTTAGTTTTGGTGTTATTAAGTGGTATGTTTATTGAAGCTACTAAGGCATTTTTTAATTTTAAGATTTTTTTATTTTTAAGTTGGATTTTGATTTTTTATCTTAGCATTAGACAGCTTGTAATTTTTAATAAGATAAAAAAAGCAAAAAAAAGCTTTAATTTTAAATTATTCAGTATTGTTTTTGAGATATTAAAAATATTTTTAATCATATTTGCTGGTGTTACAAATTCTTTATTATTTTAATCGGAGTTTTTAATGAGTGATTTTATAAGTGTGCATTTGTTTTTTGTATATATTTTAATAATTTTAGAACTTTTATATTTTGTTTTTTCACAATATTTAAAGGACATTCATAAATATATTTTTAGAATCAGAGTGCTTTTGCCTGCTTATTATACGATAATTGTTTGTGTGTTTTTTACAGGCATTATTATTGAAGCTATGAAAGGCTTTAATGATTTTAGATTTTTAATGCTATTTGCTGTTATTTTAATTTTAGGAATTTCTATATTTCAATTTATTAAATTTAAAAAATATAGAAAAAGCAAAGAATATTTAAAATTTAAAAAATTAAGTTTATTTTTAGAGCTAATAAAATTATTTGCTATTTTAATTGCAGGATTTAACAATGTTTTACTATTTTAATGATTTAGCAGGTAGTGAAGAAATTGTTTTAGATAGTGAATTAGTATCTCATTTTAAAGCTAGACGAGAACAAATAGGAAATATAGTAAATATCAGTAGATTAGATGGGTTTTTGTATAAATATGAAATAATATTTATGCAAAGAAATAAAATCATTTTAAAAATGCTAGAACAATGTGAATTTAAAGCAAATAAAAGTGGTGTAAAAATTGCACTTGCTATGATAGAAATTGATAGTATTTTTGAAATTGCACCTTATTTAAATGAATTAGGATTAGAAGAATTATTTTTAGTTTATACAGATTTTTCTCAAAAATCTTATAAATTTGATGATAAAAAATTAGCTAAACTTGAAAAGATTTTGCATAATTCAAGCTCACAATGTGCTAGGGCTGATATTTTAAAAATCACAATTTTAAATAATTTAGCCGAACTTAAAAAACTTTATAATGATTTTGTTTTAATTGATTTTAATAAAAATGATTTATGCGAGTTTAATAAAGATTGTTTATATGTAATTGGCCCTGAAGGTGGTTTTAGTGAAAAAGAAAGGAATTTATTTAAAACTCAAGGTCTAAAAATTACAAATATTTTAAAAGCAAAAACAGCCATTATAAGCATAAGTTCAAAAATTTTAATGTAGATTTAATGTAATTTAAGATACAATCACAGCTTTATTTATGCCAAAAAGGAAAATATTATGAAAAAAGACATTCATCCAGATTATAAAAAATGCACTGTAACTTGTGCTTGTGGAAATACTTTTGTAACTAAATCAAATAAAGAAGAATTAAGAGTAGATATATGCTCAAGTTGTCATCCATTTTTCACAGGAAGTGAAAAAATCGTAGATGCTGCAGGTAGAGTTGAGAAGTTTAAGAAAAAATATTCAATGCAATAATGCTTTATTTCGTTCCTACACCAATAGGAAATCTAGGCGATATTTCATATCGTGCTTTAGAAGTCTTACAAGTTTGCGAGTTAATTTTTTGTGAAGATGTGCGAGTTTGTAAGGCTTTACTTAATTTATTAAGTAGTAAATATAATATAGAATTTAATATAAATAATTTCATATCACTACATTCACACAATGAAAAAGATTTTGATTTTTCTAAAATTGATTTTTCTAAAAATATAGCTTATTTGAGTGATGCAGGTATGCCTTGCATAAGTGATCCTGGAATTTCACTAGTAAAATATGCTCAAGAAAATGATATAAAATATAGTGTTTTGCCTGGTGCAAATGCTGCTATTACCGCACTTGTTGCAAGTGGGTTTTCTGATAAGGAATTTATATTTTTAGGATTTTTAAATATCAAAAAAAATCGTCAAGCTCAAATAGAAAATGCTCTAAATCAAAGCTATCCAACTATTATATATGAAGCCCCTACAAGGATTTTGGATTTAGTATTAGATATTGCAAAAATTGATGAAGATAAAGAATTATTTTTAATTAAAGAAATATCAAAAATGTATGAAAAAACCTATAAAGATACTGCTAAAAATCTAGCAAATATTTTAAAAAATGAGAATTTAAAAGGCGAATGGGTAGTGGTTATAAATAATGAAAATTCTATTTCAAATTCTAATATAAATTCTCAAGATATTTTAAATCTTAATATAAGTTTAAAAGATAAAGCGAAATTATTGAGTAAATTAAATGGGCTTAGCCCAAAACAAAATTATGAAAATTTATTAAAGAGTGAAAAATGATAATTTACGGCAAACAAGTGCTAATGCACTATATTACAAAACATCCTGAAAAAATAGAAGAAATATATTTAGCAAAAGATTTAGATAAAGATAGCTTTAGACAAATTACAAAATTAGGCAAAAAAATACATAAGTTAGATTTTATTAAAGCTCAAGCAATGGCAAAGGGTGGAAATCATCAAGGCTATTTAGCAAAAGTTAGCGAATACGAATTAGCAAATATAAATGAGTTTAAAAAATTTGAAAAAATTGTTTTATTGCACGAATTAAGCGATGTTGGAAATATAGGTTCAATTGCTAGAAGTGCTTATGCTTTAGGGTTTGATGGGATTATTCATTCAGGAAATAATATTAATATAGAAGCAGTTATGCGTTCTAGTGCTGGTGCTTTACTTGAATTAAAATTAGCATTTACTAAGGATATTTTAAGCTTGGTTAATGAATTTAAGCAAGTTGGTTTTAGCTTTTATGCTGCAAATAATTCAGAAAACGCTAAAGAGCATAATAAAATAAAATATGCTACAAAATCGGTTTTAGTTATGGGTAGCGAAGGTAATGGACTTAGTTCTAAGATTATTAAATCTTGTAATGAAGAAGTAAAAATTACTATGAAAAATAATTTTGATAGCCTAAATGTTAGTAATGCTTTTGCTATTTTAGGCGATAGGATGATAAATGAATGAAGTAGATTATTTAAAAAGTTTTTCTGTTAAAGAAATAGCTTTAAAAACTCACTTAGATGAAGCTAGAATTAAAGCAATAATTAATAAAGATTATGAGAATTTAAGTAGTGTTAATATTGCAATGAATATAAAGATTTTAGAGCGTGAATATAATATTGATTTTAGCGAATGGTTAAATGAATATAATGAATATAAAAACAATCATTTTAAGGACAAAAAAAATTCTTTAAAAGTAAAACCTAAAGTAATGGGTTATAACTCTGATAAGGAATCAAATAGTAATTTAGCTTATTTTATATATCTTAGTTTAGCTACTATTATTGTAATAGCTGGGGTTTTTTATTATTTTAATTATTATGATGAAAATTCTCAAGAAGTAGTAGAAAATACCACAACTCAAGAAAAACCAATAGAAGAATTGCAAGTAAATCAGCAAGAAAATTCTACACAAACTAAAACTCAAATAGAACCTATTAAAGAAGTAAAAGAAGAAATAAAACCAGCTACTCCTTTAGTAGAGAAAAAGCTTGAAGAAGTAAAAGAAGATAAAAAGCCTGAAAATTTAGAAGAAAGTAAGATAAATACAAAAGAAGAAACAATTCAAATTCCAGCACAAGTAGAGCTTATTCCTGAAATAAAACCACAAGAGATTAAAACTCAAGAAGTTAAAGTTCAAGAAGTAAAATCTAATGAAATTAAAGAAGAAAAAGCAGAGATTATAGAGCCTAAAGCAGAGATTAAAAAAGATAATAAATTATTATTAAGTCCAAATTCTAAGGTTTGGGTTAGTGTTAAGAATTTAAAAACAAAAGAAACTAAAAATTATATGATAGTAAAAAGTGCTAGTTTTACTCAAGACTCTTTAATTTTTGTTGGTAATAACTTATTCACTCTTGAGTTAGATGGTTCTAAGATAGAATTACCTAGCACAAATGATGCTAGATATATTTTATTTAAAGATGGAAAAGTTACTTTTTTAAGTCAAAAAGAATATACAAAATTAGATAAGGCAAAATAATGAAAAAATTAATATGTTTATTTGTATTAGCTAGTTTTTCTTATGCTACTTCTTCTTATGAAATAGCTTCAAAATTAGTAAATGATGATAGCAAAGATGCAAAGCTTAGATTATTATTTCCTAGTGGGTCTTATATGCAAGGAAATATGCCAAATATTAAAGCAATTACTCAAGTTTTAAAAATGAATTCTTTATTAACTTATGCTTATTCAAACGCTACAAATATGCAAATTAAATTTAGCGCAAAAGCAAAAGCAGGGATATTTTTAAAGGCTATTACAAAAGCTTATGAGCAAATAGGAATTAATTATTATTTAGTTAGTGAATATGTAAAAAATAATGATGAAATTAGTGTTGCTTTTACGATTAATTCAAAATTTAGTATAGACCCAGGTGCTTTATACGAAGCTTTAAAAAAGACAGGGGTATATATAATAGATGCTAGAAGAAATCAGAATGAATTTAGTTATGAACTTGATTTTAGCAGAGCAAATATACAAGCTGATTTTGAATTAAATAAAGGCGATTTATTAGAGCTTACTAAACCACTTGATGCGTATTTTATAAAAGTTAATAATATTTCTAAGCTCGTAATTGATAGAAATTTAAATAATATTTGGTATCCAAAGATTGAATTTTTGGATAAGAATTTAAATCTTATTTCAACTTATAAAAGTGAAAATAATTTTAAAGAATTAAATGTAGCAGTTCCTAAAATGTGTGCTTATATGATAGTAGGAGATGCTTTTACGCTAGAAAATATTAGATTAGGATTAAATATAAAGGGAATGTAATGAAAATAGCTTTATTAGGGTATGGAACGGTTGCTAGTGGTGTAGCAAAATTAATCAAAACAAATTCTGAATTAATTCAAAAAAGACTAGGCAAAAAATTAGAAATTTCTTTAGTTTATACAAGAGAGCATAAGGCAAATTGTCCTTATACTCAAACAAGTAATTTTGAAGATATTTTAAATAGCGATTGTGATGTAGTTTGTGAATTAATGGGTGGGACTACATTTGCTTATGAGTGCATTAAAAAAGCTCTTGAAAAAGGAAAACATGTAATAACAGCTAATAAAGCTTTACTTGCTTATTATCGTTATGATATTGAAAATATGCTAAAGCCTAATCAATATTTTGGCTATGAAGCAAGTGTTGCTGGCGGTGTGCCTATTATTAAAATTATCAAAGAAGGTTTAAGTGCTAATAAATTTAATTGTATTAAAGGTATATTAAATGGCACTTCAAATTACATTCTTACAAAAATGCAAAATGAAGGCTTAAGTTATGAAATAGCCTTAAAACAAGCTCAAGAATTAGGCTATGCAGAAGCTGATCCTACATTAGATATTAACGGAATGGACGCAGCACATAAACTAACCATTTTAGCAAGTCTTGCTTATGGAGTTAATATAAAACCTGAAGATATTTTGGTTCAAGGAATTGATAAGATTAGCAATGATGATTTTTATTTTGCTAAAGAATTTGAATTTGGAATTAAGCTTTTAGCAATTGCAAAACAAAATAATGATAAGGTAGAAATTAGAGTTCATCCAACATTAATAGATAAAAATCATATCTTAGCTAGTGTAAATAATTCTATGAATGCTATTTTACTTAATGATAATGCTTTAGGAGAGAGTTTGTATTATGGAGCAGGTGCAGGAAGTCTTGAGACTGCTAGTGCTGTTTTAAGCGATTTAATGCAAATAGCTGATAATAAAACTCGTAAAATGCTAGGATATAATGAATTACCAGTGGTATCTTTAGTATCAACTTGCGATATAACTTCTAAATATTATTTAAGATTAAGTGTAGATGATAAGATAGGTGTTTTAAATAAAATTACAAGTTTAATGAGTAATAATGAAATTAGCATAGATAGTCTAATGCAACGCCCATCAAAAAATCAATCAAGAACGATTTTTATTACAACTCATCTTGCAAATGAAGCAAAAATCAATAAATTATTGCAAGAATTACAAGTTCAAGAATTTGTAAAAGATGAAATTAATTTAATAAGAATAGAAGAATAGTAATTCATTTAATAATTTGGAATATTATTTATAAAAGATAATTTTTATCCCATTTTAAAAAACGGATAAAAAAGCTTTAGGAAAAGGAAAGGTTATGAAAGAAATTTATTTAGACAATAACGCTACTACTATGATAGACCCAAGCGTTTTTGAATTAATGAAGCCGTATTTAGAAAATATATATGGTAATCCAAATTCACTTCATCGCTATGGTCAAGCTACTCATAAAGCATTAAATGATGCTTTAAATAAACTATATAGCGGATTAGGAGCGAGTGATTTAGATGATGTGATTATTACATCTTGTGCTACTGAAAGCATAAACTGGGTTTTAAAAGGAATTTATTTTGATGAGATTTTAAATAAAGATAAAAACGAAATCATTATAAGTGGAGTTGAACACCCAGCAGTTGGTGCAGCCTGTGCTTTTTTAGAAGCTAGATTAGGTGTTAAGGTTAAAACTTTACCTGTAAATAGCGAAGGCACTTGCAATGTTGATGATTTAAAAGCAATGATAAGTGATAAAACAGCACTTGTGAATGTTATGTGGGCGAATAATGAAACAGGAATGATTTTCCCTATTAAAGAATTAGCTCAAGTTGCACACGAGCATGGAGCTTTATTTCACACTGACGCAACCCAAGCGGTTGGTAAAATAAAAGTTGATTTTAGAAGTGCAGGAGTTGATTTTGCGTCATTTTCAGCACACAAATTTCACGGGCCAAAAGGCGTTGGTGGTCTTTATATAAAACAAGGTTTAAAACTTACTTCATTACTTCACGGCGGAGAGCATATGGGTGGTCGTAGAAGTGGGACATTAAATGTAGCTGGAATAGTTGGAATGGCAGAAGCGTTAAGACTTGCTAATTTAATGCTTGATTATGAAAATTCTCATATAAGAAGATTAAGAGATAAATTAGAAGATGAGATTTTAACAATTCCTGATGTTAGTGTAGTAGGAAGTAGGGCAAATAGAGTTCCTAATACTATTTTAGCAAGTATTAAGGGTGTTGAAGGTGAAGCGATGCTATGGGATTTAAATAAGGCTGGAATTGCAGCAAGTACAGGAAGTGCTTGTGCTTCTGAAACTCTTGAGAGCAATCCTATTATGGAAGCAATAGGAGCTGAAGCTGATTTAGCTCATACGGCTTTAAGATTAAGCCTTAGTCGTTTTAATACAGAAAGTGAAATTGATTACGCAGCAGAACAAATTAAAGCAGCAGCTAAGCGTTTAAGAGCAATTTCTAGCACTTACGCTTATTCTCCAAGCTGGCTTAAAAAGGATAAATAATGGCAAAAAATAATTTAATAAGTGGTTCAATTTGGGATGAATATTCACAAAAAGTTCAAGATTTAATGAATAATCCAATTCATATGGGTGAGCTTACAGAAGAAGACGCAAAAGCTACTAATACAAGATTAATAGTTGCTGATTTTGGAGCTGAAAGTTGTGGCGATGCTGTTAGGCTTTATTGGTTAGTAGATGAAGCTACTAATATTATTAAGGACGCAAAATTTAAAAGCTTTGGCTGTGGGACTGCAATTGCTAGTAGTGATACAATGGCAGGACTTTGTATAGGTAAAAGTGTTGATGAAGCTGTAAAAATTACAAATATAGATGTGGAATTTGCAATGCGTGATAATCCTGATACTCCTGCAGTTCCACCTCAAAAAATGCACTGCAGTGTAATGGCGTATGATGTTATAAAAGCTGCAGCAGCTCAATATAAAGGTATTAACCCTGAAGATTTTGAAGATGAGATTATAGTTTGTGAATGTGCTAGAGTAAGCCTAAAAACTATTAAAGAAGTAATAAAATTAAATGATTTAAAATCAGTTGAGCAAATTACTCAATATACTAAAGCAGGTGGCTTTTGTAAATCTTGTGTAAGACCTGGCGGTCATGAAAAAAGAGAATATTATTTGGTTGATATATTGGCTGAAACTAGAGCTGAAATGGATAAAGAACGCTTGAAAAAAGCTAATTTAAGTGATAATTTTGATGATTTAACCGTTGTAAAACAAATTAAAGCAGTTGAAGAATTATTAGATACTGAAATTCGCCCAATGCTACATATGGATGGTGGAGATTTAGAAGTAATTGATATTCAAAAAAGTAGCGATGGAATGTGTGATTTATATATTAGATATCTAGGCGCATGTAGTGGCTGTTCTAGTGGAAGCACTGGGACATTATATGCTATTGAAAATATTCTTCAAGAAAATCTTAGTCCAAACATTAGAGTAATTCCAGTGTGATTACAAAATAGGAAATATTTTTATTTCCTATTTTAATTTTTCTTATTACATATCACTTATAATATTGCTAAAGAATTTAAAATCAAATATTTTAAGAAGTAGATATATTGCATATAAGTAGCAATTTTTTAAAAATTTACTTGATTATAAAATAGATTAAAGCTTTATGTATGGGACTTTAAATAACTTTTAAAAGTATAAAAACTAATATATAAATAACACATATAATTTTTATAAAACTTCATAAAACGCACGAAATTAAATTAGTATTGAAAGTAATTTAAGGTTTTAACTGAATAAACTTAAAAAATATTTTATAAAAACTTTTTATAACTCTAATACAATGAAGTTTTAAATTAATTTTTAAAAATAATCTTAATTAAAACCTATAGGCTAAATCTAATATCATATTTAATTATTAAACAAAAAATATTAGATAAACCAAATTTATAAGAAAATAGATTAATTTTGTAATTTATTTTCACTTAATAATCTTGTTAATTCTCCTGCTTTTGCTGGGGTCATTTTTGCTAGTATTGATGATATTTTTTTAGCTTCAAGACTTAAAAATATTTTTATAACTTCTTTTTCATCCATTGTTTCTAAAATAGCCGCTGCTGCTGCATCTTTCATCTTAGCATAGGCATTTGATACTTTATTTATTTTATTTTCTGTAATTTCATTTTTTAATTGTCTAATTTCGGCTAAAATTTTTGCATTATTGTTTCTAATTTCATCTAATTTATCTTGTTCTTTTTTTATCTCTTCTAACATTGCTAAGTTTTTTTCTTCTTTTTCTTTTTGAATAGCTAAAAAAGCAGCCTTATAGCTTTCTAATGCTTGTTTTGCTTCGTCTAATTCTTCTATCTTTCTATCCATTTGTATTTGTTGGCTAGCAAAATAAGCGCTGCAATCTTGTGCGTAAGTAAAAGAGATTAAACTCATAAGAATTAATAATTTTTTCAAGATTTTTCCTTTTTTAACATTGTTATTAAAATACCAATCATAATTAAAGCAAATCCAATTATTTGAACGATTAATAAGCTTGTCCCTAACCATAAATATCCAATAATTGCAGCAGCTAATGGCTCGTTTGATGATATTAGACTAGCTTTACTTGCTCCTATTTCTTGTAAACCAACCATAAAAAAACCAAAAGCCATAGTAGTTCCAACTACAATTACTCCTAACATAGCAAGTATTAATTCTAAATCAATTTGCACTTCAAATTCCCAAATCTTTTGATATAGACAAAAAGCAATTCCTGCAATAAGCATAGCAAAACCTAAATTAGGCAAAGGAGAATAAATCATATTAATTTTTCTAGGAATAATTGCATAACAAACTGCTCCAATTGATGATAAAAAGCATATAATTAAAGCCTTAGTAGAGATTACAAATTTATTAAAATCACCATTAGTTGATAGCAAAAAAGCTCCACATAATACACAAATTAAAGCTAGAATTTCATATATGTTAGGAAATCTTTTTTGTTCAAAACATACGATTAGCACTATAAAAACAGGGGCTGTATATTGAATTACGGTAGCAATTGCAGCATTGCTTAATTCAATTCCGTAAAAGTATGTATATTGACACATAAAAATGCCGAAAAATGAAAATATTAATAATGTAAATAGGTGTTTTGTGTTTTTAAAAATTAAAAAATTAATTTTGATTTTTCTTATTAAACAAAATAAAAGCATTAATATTCCAGCAAATAATAATCTTAATGGCACTAAAAAATCAGCATTTAAGCCTTTTTTTAAGAATATAAATTCTCCACAAACACCACTAAATCCCCAGCAAATTCCACCTAAAAAAACTAAAATTACCCCATAATTTTTACTCATATTAATCCTTTAGGCAATTATAGTTTAAATGCTATTTTATTTGCTTAATTTTTTAGATTAATTAATTTATTTTATTAAATACTTAAAGTGATTATAAATTAAATAAATAGTATGGATTTTATAATAATAATTATTAGAATTTAAAATAATTTTTCAGTTTATTTTAAAATTAAATAATTAAAATAAAAATATAATTTTAATTTAAGGAGATTAAGATGAAAGTCTTAAAAAAAGTTTCAAGTTCATTGGTTTTAGCTACTATGCTAATGGGGGGGGGGTAATTTATTTGCTTTAAGCGAAGGTAATGAATACATTACATTAAGCACTCCTATCCCAAATGCTCAAAATTCAGTTTATGAAGTATGGTCTTATAGATGCACACATTGCTATTCACATCATAAAGCAAAAACTATGGAAAAAATCCAAGCTGCATTCCCTGATGTAAAAGTTGGATATTTATTAGTAAAAACTATGGGAGATTATGGCAAGCAAGCTGCTGAAGTTTTAGCTTATGCACAAAATGAAGATGAAAAAGCAGGAAGAAAAGTTGCTGACGCACATAGCTTACACCATAAAGTAAGTGATGCTTATTTTTCAGCTTATTTTAAGAAAAATCAAAGATGGGGAAATGGTGCTGAGCCAGATAAATTTTATGAAACAGGTCTAAAAGCTTTAGGAATTGATAAAGCAAAATTAGATGAGTTTTTAGCTACTCCTAAGGCTCAAGAAATCATTGCTTCTTATGAAATCGCTGACCCTATTTCAAAGAATTTCGGAACTCCAGGTTTTGTAGTTAATGGAAAATATGAAGTAAATATTTCAAAAATTGGCTCACCTGAAGCTTTAGTTGAGGTTATTAAAGAATTACTTAGTATGTAAGGAGTTTTGCTATGAAGCTTCTTAATAAATTAACAAGCCTACAAGAAGGTAGGCTTTTATGGATATTAATGGTTATTGTTACACTAGGTCTTACTTGTGTAGCACATTATTTCTTTCAAGATTATTTATATATGCAGCCTTGCGAACAATGCGTATATATTAGATATGCAATGATAGTAATGGCAATAGGTGGCATAATAGCAGCTATTTATCCACATCAACTAACTAGAATTATTGGATATACTTTAGGTTTTTATGGTTGTTTAATAGGTTTTGGATTTTGTATAACTTTAAATGAAATTCACGAAGCAGTGCATAATGCAAATGCTTTTGGTGGAGTGCAAGGTTGTAGAGAAATTCCAATATATCCTTTTGCATTGCCTTTACACGAATTAGCACCAGGTTGGTTTTTACCTACTGGAGAATGTGGTCTTGATAATCCTATCGTGCCTGAAGATGCTTATGCTACTTTAAGTTCTTTTCAACAATTTTTTGTAGGAACTGAAGCGGGCGATTTTGAAGATGGATTTTATTCGCAAGGTTGGTATTTAATACCTAGTTTGCATTTTATGAATATGGCAATTGCATGTTTATTATGCTTTGTATGTTGTTTTGTTGCACTTTTAGCAATGTTTATAGGCTTTATATCAAAACCTTGCAAATGTGCAAAAATTGGTGCTATTATTGTAATAGCTGTTACTTTGATTTTATTTTTTAGTGGAAATGCTATTAAAGCAGCAAAAATTGCTTCAATGGCAGCTGGAATTTGAATATATTAATTTTTTAAAGGAGATTAAAATGAAAAAGGTATTGAGTTTATTTGCAGCAGCTGCAATTCTTTCAACAAGTGCTTATGCTATAGGTGGTGCTAGTGGTGCTAAGACTGATTATCACAAACAAGGCAAAATCGGTGAATTAGTAATGAACCCTTATAAAATCGCTCCCCTTACTGCAGTTATTAAAAATGGTGGTTATAAATTAAGCGATGTTAGCGTTGAAATTGTTCCTAAGGAAAACGGAGTTCCTTTAAAATATAATGTTGCTAATAAATTTTTATTAACTCACGGCGGAATTCCAGTTTTTGGACTATATCCTAATTATTACAATACGGTTAAGGTTAGCTATACAAAAGAAGCAAATGGCAAAAAAGAAAGAGTAGAAAACGAAGTTTATGAAATGTATGCTAGTGCTATTTATGTAGAAGCTAGTGGAATTAAATTCCAAAAAGCTGCATTATTTAGTGAAGCTAAAGTAAATAAAATTGACCCAGAATTTAAAGATAGACTTTATTTTGTAAATAATATTGAAGAAAAAAGTGGAGCAGGAACTAAAGTAGTATGGAATAACCCAACAGGTGGGGCATTAGAATGGAATTATTATCCGCAAAACTTTATCATTGATACAACAGGAGAAGTTAGATGGTATATGTTAGCTACTCCAATTTATGACCTTGATAGCTCAACTATGGCTGGTGTTATGATGGGCTTTAAACAAGATACTGATGGTGCTTTAGTTTGGGGATATGGTCAAAGATATGCAAAATACGACATAATGGGAAGAGAGATTTTCAATCGTCGCTTACCTGCAAACTATATTGACTATTCACACCAACTTGATGTTGCAGCTAATGGAAATTATTTTTTAAGAGTTGCTAGTGCAAATACACTTCGCCCTGATGGTAAAAATGTAAGAACGGTAAGAGATGTTATCGTAGAAATTGATAGAGATGGTAATGTGGTTGATGATTGGAGATTATACGAAATACTTGACCCATATAGAGATATAGCATTAAAAGTTCTTGACCAAGGTGCAGTATGTTTAAATATTGATGCAAATAAAGCAGGTCAAACTTTAAGTGCTGAAGAATTAGCAAAACTTGATAGTAGTGATAAGTTTGGAGATATTGTTGGAACTGGAGCAGGTCGCAACTGGGCTCATGTAAATAGCGTTAGTTATGACCCAAGTGATGATAGTATTATCATTTCATCTCGCCATCAAAATGCGGTTGTAAAAATTGGTCGTGATAAAAAAATCAAGTGGATTTTAGGTGCTCACAAAGGTTGGAAAGATGAGTTTAAAAAATACTTATTACAACCTGTAGATAATAAAGGTAAAAAAATTGAGTGTGATGATGAATATAGTAAATGTCCAGGATATGAAAATCCTGAAGGTGGATTTGACTTCACTTGGACTCAACACACAGCTTATAGAATTCATGAATTAAGTAAAAAAGGTGTTACTTATATAACCGTATTTGATAACGGAGATAGTCGTGGTATGGAACAACCTGCGTTTCCAACTGATAAATACTCTCGTGCAGTTGTTTATAAAATAGATGAGAAAAAAATGAGCGTTGAACAAGTTTGGGAATACGGCAAACAAAGAGGTCATGAATGGTATAGCCCTGTAACTTCTCTAGCTCAATATAATGCAGATAAGAACTCAATTTTTGCGTATTCGGCTACTGCGGGAGCTAATTTTGATTTAGCAAATGGAGCATTCACTTCAGCACCAAATCCATACATTATGGAATTTAAATATGGCTCAACTACTCCTAGCGTTGAAATCCAATTAAAAGATACAACAGGCTATCAAGCGTGGCCGTTTGATTTAGGCAAAGCACTTAGTAAATAAGTAAAAAAGAACTAGAATTATTTCTAGTTCTTTAAATTCTTAATAAAATATATAACAATACCTAAGGCTTTTTTGCAATCTTCTTGCTCTCCTAAGCCGCAAGATTTTTTAAAATATTTAAACGCTTTAAATAAATTATTATGTTTTACATACAAAATAGCTATATTTTTACAAGAAATCGCATTATCCATATTACAAGCTTTTAAATGATTTTCAAAACCTAATTTTTCGTTTTTCATCTTATCATTATATAAATATAATTGCCCTAAATTAAAGCAAGAATTTTGGTCATTTAACTTGCAATAATGTTCAAATATTTTAGCGGTTCTATCTAAGTTAGTATTTGTATTTATATATACGAAGGCTAATTGCATACAAGCGTCTTTTATATTTGCTTTACAACCTTTAAATAAATATGGTTCTGCTTTAATATCATCTTTTAAAGTATTAGAATAAAATATACCTAAATTCCCACAAGAAATTCCATCATTGTTATTATACTCACAAGATAATTTATAATAATATTCAGCCTTTTGTAAGCTATCTGGATTGTTTTCTTCATTATAAATAGTTGCTAAATTATTACAAGCTTTATATGATTTTTCATTACAAGAGATTATGTATAGTTCTTTTGCTTTTTCTAAATCACATTCAACGCCTAAGCATTTGTGATATTTTAAAGCTTCTTTATAATAATCTTGCGAAAAAGCAATCACGCTAATTAATGCGATTAATAATATTTTTTTCATTTTTTCTCCTTTTTTTCAAGTGTCTTATTTTATTATAATTAAATATCATTTAGCAATTTAGTATTATTGATAGTAATTTTTAATTTATTTAAAAATAAAAATAATAATTGTTATAAATTTCTTGCTAATATTTCAATACTTTAAAATATTATTTAAGGAGAAAAATTGAAAAAGTTAGCTTTAACAATTCTAGCAAGCAGTGTGCTTTTAGCAAATGGTGTGGTGAATGTCTATACTTCAAGGCATTATGATTCGGACAAAATCGTATTTGACGCATTTACAGCAAAAACAGGTATCAAGGTTAATTTAGTTCAGGATAAAATTGACCCACTTATAACTAAATTAGAGCAAGAAGGCAAAGATACTCAAGCTGATTTGTTTATGACAGTTGGAGCTGGGGATTTATACAAAGCAAAATCAAAAGGCTTATTACAACCTTACTCATCAAAAATAGTTGATGAAAAAGTTCCTGCAAAATTTAGTGATAAAGACAAAACTTGGGCAGGAGTAACCTATAGAGCTAGAGTATTTGTGTATGACCCAAAACAAATTAGTGAAAAAGACCTTAGCACTTATGAAGCATTAGCTGATGAGAAGTTTAAGGGTAAGGTTTTAACTCGCTCTTCAACAGCTTCGTATAATCGCCATTTAATAGCATTTATGATAGCAAAAGATGGGCTTGATAAAACTCAAGATTGGGCTAAAAAATTAGTTGCTAATTTTGCAAGAGAGCCAAAAGGCAATGATAGAGACCAAGCAAAAGCAATTGTAAGTGGCACAGGGGCAATTGCTATTATGAATAGTTATTATCTAGGTAGAATGTCTGTATCAAAAGATCCAATTGAACAAGAAGTATTTAAAAATCTTAAAATATTCTTCCCAAATCAAAATGATGGTGGAACGCATATAAATATAAGTGGAGCAGGTATTACAAAATATGCTAAAAATGTAAAAGAAGCAACCGCTTTAATGGAGTTTTTAGTAAGTAAAGAAGCTCAAGAGATTTTAGCTCAAACAAATTACGAATTTCCAGTAAATAGCGAAGCAAGTCCTGCTGATGTGGTTAAATCATGGGGTGAGTTTAAAGCAAGTGAAATTGATTTTAACGAAATAGCAAAAAATCTTGAAACCGCTCAAGTAGTAGCTGATAAGGCTTTATGGAAGTGAGAAGATTAAGCGATTTTTTAGCTTATTTGATATTATTTATAATATTAATTCCTATTTTTTATATTATATTTTTTATAACACAGCCGATTAAAGAAAATACGGCTGTGTTATTTGATAGCTACTTAGTAGAATATCTAAAAAATACAGGAATTATTGTGCTATTTACCCTGATTTTTTCTACGATTATTGGGGTATTTTTAGCTTATTTTGAGAGTTTTTATGAGTTTAGATTTAGGAAATTTTTTAAGTTTTGCTTGGTTTTACCTTTTGCAATTCCTAGCTATTTGTTTGCCTATGTTTATGCTGATTTTTTCTCTTATTTTTCTTGGTTTAATATATTTTTAAGAGATACATTTAATATTAAAATCCATTTTGATATGATGAATATTTATGGAGTTATTTTTGTATTTTCAATATCGTTTTTTCCTTATACTTACATACTTGCAAGGGGATTTTTAGCTAGATTTGCTTCTAGTTTAATTTATAGTGCAAGAAGTCTAGGTAAAAATGAATTTGAGATATTTTTTAAAGTCATTTTGCCTTTATCAAGACCTGTTATTGTAGCTGGTGCAAGTTTGTGTGCTATGGAGACACTTAATGCTTATGGAGCGCCGAATTATTATGGTCTGCATGTATTTAGTACAGGTATTTACAAAGCTTGGATTGGATATGGGGATTTAAATGCTGCTATTAAATTAGCTGTGATTTTATTATTAATAGTATTTTTTATCTTATTTATTGAGAAAATCACTCAAAGACCTTATGAATTAGGTTCAAAACAATATGCACTAACAAGGACACAACTTAGCAAAAAAGCCGAAATAATTGTGCTTAGCTTGTTTTTTATAATTTTATTTATTAGCTTTATTTTGCCTGTTATTCACATTTTAATATGGTTTAAGAGAAGTTATTTTGATGTTGATTATGCTAATTTATTTGCACTTAGTAAAAATAGCTTTTTTTTAAGTATAGCTTCTAGTGTGATTATTTTGATAATTGCTTTATTTTTAGCGGCAAATCAACGCTTTAAAAACAATAAATCAAAATTAATAATAAGCTCTTTAGCAAATATGGGCTATAGCATTCCTGGTTCTGTTGTGGCTGTTTGTATGCTTGTTATGTTTATTTTCATAGATAGAAGTTTGGCTTCTTTTTATGCTTACTTAGGAATTAATAAGAGTTTGTTTTTAACCTTAAGTCCTGTGATTTTGATATTTGCTTATGTTGTTAGATTTTTATCATTAGGTTTTAATTCAATTAATTCAGGGCTTAATAGACTGCCTAGCTCACTAACTAATGCAAGGCATAGCTTGGGGATAAATCCTTTTAAAGGCTTTTTTAAGGTTGAGTTTGTTTTGATAATTCCTAGTTTGCTTAGTTCATTTATATTGATTTTTATTGAAGTAATTAAAGAATTGCCTTTAGCAAGTTTGCTTGCTACGAGTGATTTTAAAACCCTTTCGTTTGAGATGGATAGATATGCAAGTGATGAGCAGCTTGCTATGGTTAGTGCTCCTGCACTTGTGGTTGTATTAACTTGCTTTATATTATTAGTTATATTTAATTTGATTAAGGAAAGAAAATGAATTATTTTGAGTTTAAAAATGTGAGTTTTGGATATGAAAAGCCACTTTTTACAAATCTTAGCTTTAGTCTAAAACAAGGAGAAAAATTAGCCATACTAGGAGAAAGCGGCAGTGGTAAAAGCACAATTTTAAAGCTAATTGCAGGATTTAACGAGCTAAAACAAGGAGAAATCTTTTTAGATAATGAAAATATTAGCAAAATTCCAGCTTATAAAAGAAATATAGGATTTTTATTCCAAGATTATGCTTTATTCCCGCATTTAAATGTATTAGAAAATGTTATGTTTGGTATAAAAGATAAAGATAAAAAACAAATTGCCTTAGATATTTTAAATTCTTTAGATATAAAAAATCTTTTTAATTCTTATCCTAAGACTTTAAGCGGTGGTCAACAACAACGCGTTGCACTTGCAAGGTGTATTGCTCAAAAGCCTAAATTATTGCTTTTAGATGAGCCTTTTTGTGCATTAGATGCTAATTTACGCTCTAGTGTTAGGACATTTGTTTTGGATTTTTTGAATAATTTAAATCTAACTTGCATTATGGTAACTCACGATTTAGCTGATGTGAATGCTTTTAAATCTTCGGTTTTAACATTAAAATGTGTATAAACTACACACTTTTTGAATTTTTTTACAAAAAGTTATTAAAAATGTTAAAAATTATTTTAAAATGAGCTTTTTAAAATTAATCAAAGGATTATTATGAGAACGCAAAACAACTCATTTTCGCTTGTTATTTTAACAGCGTTATTTTTTATGATGGGCTTTTTAACCGTTTTAAACGATATTTTAATCCCACATCTTAAAGAACTTTTTGAATTAACTTATTTTCAATCATCTTTAGTTCAATTTTGCTTTTTTGGAGCGTATTTTATAACTTCTGCATTTTTTGGTAAGCTAATTCAAAAAATTGGCTATCAAAATGGTGTTGTAGGTGGATTTTTATTAGCCGCATTAGGTGCTATTTTATTCTATCCTGCAGCAGGAACTCATAGTTATGCTATATTTTTAGGTGCTTTATTTGTTTTAGCTAGTGGGGTAGTGTTACTTCAAGTTACAGGAAATCCGTTCGTTACTTTATTATCACCTAGTGGTAAAGAAGCAAGAAATTTAGCTTTAGTTCAAGCATTTAATTCACTTGGAACAACCGTTGGACCATTTTTTGGTAGCTTATTTATTTTAAGTTCAACTACAAATCTAAGCTTAGAAGAAAAAATAAGCTCGGTTCAATTACCTTATTTAGGAATTGCAGTTGCACTAATTGTTTTAGGAATTTTTGTGAAGTTTTTCATAAAATTACCTGATGTAAGAATTACAGCAGAAGAAATCAGCGAAAACGCACACGATACAAGAACAAGTGCTTGGCAATATAAACACTTAGTTTTAGGTGCTATTGGGATTTTTTGCTATGTTGGTGCTGAAGTTGCTATCGGCTCATTTTTAATTCTTTATTTAATGCCTATTTTAAATATCACTCAAGTAGAAGGTGCTAGTATGATAGCTTATTATTGGGGTGGAGCTATGGTAGGTCGCTTTATTGGAAGTTATATAATGAATTATATTAAACCTGCTTATTGTTTAGCATTCAATGCAGTTATTGCTATGACGCTTTTATTGTGTGCTATTTTAATTGGTGGAGAATTGGGCGCTTACGCAGTTTTAGGTGTTGGATTTTTTAACTCTATTATGTTTCCAACTATTTTTTCACTTGCTACAAATGGACTTGGTCGCTGCACTTCTCAAGCTTCAGGAATTATTTGTATAGCAATCGTTGGTGGAGCTATTATCCCTCCTATTCAAGGAATACTTGCTGATATTGTTAATTTACATATATCTTTCATTATTCCTGCGATTTGCTATTTATATATTTTATTCTTTGCAGTTAAAGGCTATAAATGCAAATAAGAATTTGAATTCAGATTTTTCTGAATTCAAATCTTAAATCTTAACCATAAAAATCCAAGCACAGCAGAACAACAACTAGCACTTAAAACTGCTAATTTTGCACTATTAAAAATTGCTTCATTTCCTTCAAAAACTAATGTATTTATAAAAAAGCTCATTGTAAAGCCAATTCCTGTTAATATACTAGCTCCGTATAAAATCTTTTTGCTAGATGGTAATGTTGCACCTAGTTTATTAGCAAGTAAGCAAAAACTAAATACTCCTAATTGCTTTCCAATAAATAAACCAAAAAATATTCCAAAAAATACACTATTTAAATTGTCTAAATTAAACTCAAGCAATACCCCAGCATTAAATAAAGCAAATATAGGCAATATTGCATAATTTACATAAGGGGTTAAATCGTGCATAATTTGCTCTAAAAATTCTTTATTGTCTTTAGTATGTAAAGGGATAAAAAATGCACAAAGCATTCCAGCTAAAGTAGTATGAACCCCACTTTCTAAAACACAAACCCAAATAAAAGCACCTACTATTAAATAAAACATTTTGTAAGTGCAATGGAAAATATTTAATATAAATAATAACCCAACACCAATAGAGCCTAAAACAAGAGAAATATATAAAAGGTCATTTGTATAAAATATCGCAATTATAATAATTGCAGCAATATCATCAAATATTGCAAGGCTTAATAAAAATACTCTTACACTATTTGGAACATAGTTTTTTAGCATTAATAAAATAGCAATAGCAAACGCTGTATCAGTTCCTGTTGGAATTGCAAATCCACTTAATCTATAAGTATCAAAAAAATTAAATATAGAATATATTAAAGCAGGAACCATAATTCCACCTAAAGCACCAGCAAGTGGTAATAATCTTTTGCTATTTGTATTTAGTTCTCCGCATAGAATTTCTTTTTTTACTTCAAGTCCAATCCAAAAGAAAAATATAGCAACCAATCCATCATTTACCCATAAAAACAATGGTTTGCTTAAAGAATAATCTAAAAAGCTAATAGATGCTCTAGCTTCTAAACAAGCATTGTAAAATTCACTAAATGAAGAATTTTTTAAAAATATTGCTAAAAATGTCATAAATAATAATAAAAATGCAGGTAAAAGTTCGTTGTTTTTTATTTTTGATAACATTTCTCTCCTTTTAAATAAATTAAATAAAACATTCTTAGTAAAAAATGCTTGATTTAAAGAATTGTAAAGGTTTTAAAAGCGATATTTACTCTGATAATAATTAAAAAAAATAAATAAAAGTTTATAAAAAATAATAATTTTTATTATTTAATAATTTAAAAATAAAATTAAAATTCCTATTTTAAATTCTTGAATTTAAAATAGGATATTTGAATTATTTTGTTGTATCTGGAAGTTTTTCAATATAAAGGCTAGTTGAAGGGAAAGCAAAACTTAGACCATTTTTCTCAACTATTTTCATAATTTCCATTAATATTTTGCTTTTTTCATCATAATATTGTTTAGCACTAACGCTTTTTATATAAAAGTATAGCTCTACATTGATACTACTTGCAGCAAAATCATCTAGCCAAACATAAATTGATGATTTAAAGCCTTCTAAATCATTGACAGAAATTAAATTTTGTTTGTAATAATTTTTGTTTTTGTGTTGAAATACATCATCGTTTTCGTTAGCTATTATATTATTACTTGTCAGTAATTCTTTTATATCGTTTATAAAATTTTGTATTTGCTCTGTGCTTGCGTCGTATGTCAAGCCAACACTCATTCTTACTCTTCTACCATATTTTCTTTTTGAATAATTTTTTATATTTCCATTTAATATCGTAGAATTTGGGATAAATACTAAGCAGTTATCAAAAGTTCTTATGGTTGTTTTTCTAAGACCTGTTTCAACTATTGTTCCTTCTATTCCGTTAATTTCTACCCAATCACTTTGAGAAAATGAATTATCAAATAACATTAAAACAGAAGCAAAAAAGTTAGCGATAATATCTTTTGCAGCAAGTGCAACTGCTAAACCACCAATACCTAATGAAGCAATAATTGCTGAAATATCAAAACCTAATTTAGCAAGTATGATTAATATAGCTATGAAGACTATTATAAAATATAGTATTTTTAGCATAAGATTTATTATTTCTTTTTTACCGCTTCTTTTAGCAATTTTTGAAATAATTATTACTCCGTATCCATCTAAGATAGTTATTAATAACCAAGTAAATGCCATAGTATTAATAATGCCAAATAGCGTTAGTATAAGTGTCATAATTGGAGCAGGATAGAACGCTATTAGAAAACATAACCATAAACCATATATATAAAATAAAGCAATTAATGGTTTTGTTGATTTTTGCAATAATTGTAATGAATGATCATCATGGTTTTTCTTAAATACTCTTAAAATTATTGTAAAAATTATTTTAAGAACTAATTTTTTTAATAAAAATATAAATAGCATTATAAGAGTGCATATTATCACTTTACCAGGATTTATATAATTATTTACTTCTTCTGGAAAATATGAATTAAATTTGCTTAAAAATTTATTAGTATCTAGTTGCTTAAAAATATCATTAGTAGTAAATATATCTGTATTTAGTCTAAGATATGTTAAAAGTTCTACATAAGAATTGATTTTAATTTTTACTTCTTGATTATCACTTGTATAATTACTAATCGTTTTTATGCGTTCATCTATTAGATTTTTTAAATCTGTTTTATGCTCTTCTTTAGAATTTAGATAAGAAATAATTTCTAATAAACATTCATAAAAATTTTGTTCTACTGCTTGTAAAATTTTATCATTATTAGTTTTTTTAATATCTTTTAATATGTTTTTGTCTAAATTCTCTGGTGTAATTAGGGTTGGAAATACTGCTAGTATTTGATTTTTTTCATTTTTTAATTCTTTGATTTCAGAATTTATTTTGAGTTTATTTTGGCTGTTTTCATCTTTTTCATCAGCTAAAAATTTATTTAATTCTTCTATTTTTATGTTTTTAGTAGAAAAATTATCAATATTATTTAATAGCTCATTAGAATATAAAAAAACCCCAAATAATAGTATAAATAAAATTCTCATTTAATATCCTTTAATGGCTTAAAGTGTCCGTCATTAGGGCAGTATTCATAGATTTCTCCTGTTTCTATTAAAAAATACCAAGCTCTAATTTTTAATTTATTCTCATCAATTCTTTTTTGAACTTCAGGATAGCCTAATAAATTTTCATAGCTATTTAAAATATTTGCTTTTTCTATCATCCAAGACCTTAATGCGTATTGACCTTCGTAGTGGTTTAGTTCTAATGTAAAATCAACTTGTTGTTTAATATCATCAATTAAAGAAACCCATTTTTTTACGTTAGGTAAAAGTTCTGCTTTTTTACTAGGAATATCTTTACATCCACCGCAGTTGCTATGCCCACATATTATTACATTTTCAACATTTAACGCATATAAAGCATATTCAATAGCTGAAGTTGTTGCTAAATATTCATCTTTTACACGATATGGTGGGATAATATTTGCTATATTTCTTACAACAAATAATTCTCCTGGAACTGTTGAAGTTATTAGATTAGGAATTACTCTTGAATCAGCACAACCTATAAATAATGTATGTGGATTTTGCTCTTCTTTTAAGTCTTTAAATAAGTCTTTATGTTCTAAAAACCCTTCTTGCATAAATTGCAATGCGCCTTTTATTAATTTATCCATTTTTTATCCTTGTTAAAAAGCGAAATTATATAAAAAAATTTCAATGAGATATTAACTAACTTAGTTATAATCAAGTGCATTTAATAATAACAAGGAGACAATTATGAGTTTATACGAAAGAACTCGTGCTAGTTCAGCAATTCGCTCAGATGCTGCTATTTTTGTAAGAGATACATATATGTATTTTGCACTTTCACTAGTTGCAGCTACTTTAGGAGCTTATTTAGGTGCTACTTATTTAGCTAGTTTTTTAGTTGGCAATATTTGGGCTAGTATAGGAACGCTTATAGTAGAAATTGCCTTAATTATGATATTAAATAGAAAAAGTGAGGTAACTAATGGTGCTATTGCTATGCTATTTGCATTTGCATTTATTAGTGGATTAAGCCTTACTGGAATTATTTATATTACTTTACAAAGTCAAGCAGGTGCTACAATTATTGCTCAAGCTTTATTCTTAACAACTTTAGCTTTTGCAGGTCTTAGTGTTTTTGCATTTACAACCAAAAGAGATTTTAGCGTTTTTGCTAAAGGATTTTTTATAGTTTTATTAATTATGATAGGTGCGTCTTTATTAAACCTATTTTTTCAAAGCCACCTTTTACATTTAATAGTTTCTTGTGTTGGAGCAATAGTATTTAGCTTCTTTATCATTTATGATACTCAAATGATAATTCGTGGAGCTTATCAAACACCAATTCAAGGTGCAATTGCTTTATACCTTGACTTTATTAATTTATTTATATCTTTATTAAATATCTTAAGAAGCATTAGAGACTAATTTTTAAGCCTTCAATTTTGAAGGCTTTAACTTATTTTAAATTTTATAACATATAATACAAACTTTATTTTTAAACGAAAGAAGTAATATGAACACAATTTTTATCGCAATTCAATTTATTTTAGTAGTTATTATTTGTGCTTGCGTTCTTATGCAAAAAAGCTCAAGTATAGGCTTAGGTGCTTATAGTGGTTCTAATGAGAGCTTATTTGGAGCTAAAGGTCCTGCTGGTTTTTTAGCAAAATTTACTTTTATTATAGGAGTTTTGCTAGTAGCTAATACTATTTATTTAAGCTATAGTTATAACACTAAAACTGGTGAAAGTCTAGTAAATAAACTAGAAAATGCTAGCAAACAACTTAATGACACTAATCAGCCTAAAGCATTACCAGAATCAATTAAATAAAAGGAATACTAATGTTAAATGATATTTATTCAAAACAAAAAGAACAAAACGAAAAAGCTCACAATTCTTTAAAAAAAGATTTTATGACTTTAAGAACAGGTAAAGTAAATATTTCTATATTAGATAATGTTTTTGTAGATTATTATGGAACCCCAACTCCATTAAATCAAGTTGCAACCGTGTTAGCAACTGATGCAACGACAATTACTATTAGTCCTTGGGAAAAATCTATGATTAAGGCTATAGATACTGCTATAAAAGCAGCAAATATCGGTGTAAATCCTAATGCTGATGCTGATGGAGTTAAATTATTTTTTCCACCAATGACTAAAGAGCAAAGAGAAGAAAATGCTAAAGCTGCAAAAGCAATGGGAGAAAAATGCAAAGTAGCTATTAGAAATATTAGAAAAGACGCTAATGATGCTGTAAAAAAATTAGAAAAAGATAAAGCAGTAAGCGAAGATGAAGCTAAAAAAGCTTACGATGAAGTTCAAAAATTAACAGATGCGGCAATAGCTAAGACTGATGAATTAGTTAAAGAAAAAGAAACACAATTACTTAAAGTTTAAAAATGGCAAAGGCTAAGGTAAGTTTAGCTAGCCTTTATGATAAATTAAAAGCTGGCATTGTTGATATGTTTATGATAATGATGCCAATACAATACTTCACTACCTATATCTTAGTAGGTAGTGCTAGTGAGTATAGACAAAATCAATCTTTTATATTATTTGCAACCATTACTTATCTTTTAGTTTTATTTTTACTTTTATTTTTTAAAGGTCAGAGTTTAGGGTATAAATATTTAGGTTTGCATTTAAGAAATAAAAATGGTAAAAAAGCAAGTTTATTTCAAGTTTTTATTAGATTGGTATTGTTTGTGCTTACATTTTCTTTATTATTTGGTATTTTATTTCCATTTTTTAGAAAAGATAGGCAATATATACACGATTTATTTTCAAACACAATAGTCCTTAAGGAGAACAAATGATGGATAGAAAAAGAATTTATAATCCACAAAGTAATGAAGATTTAACATCAAGAAGAGTATTTGGTGGAAATCCACAAGGTATATTAAATTTTACAAAAGCAAAATATGAGTGGGCTTTAAAATTATGGGATTTAATGGAAGCTAATACTTGGTTTCCTAGAGAAGTTGATACTACAAAAGATGCACTTGATTATAAATGTAATTTAACTTCAAGTGAAAAAAGAATGTATGATTTAGTATGGAGCCAACTAATTTCTATGGATAGTTTTCAAACCAATAACCTTGCTGATAATATCAACCCTTATATAACAGCTCCAGAGATTAATGCAGTATTAGCAAGACAAGCTTACGAAGAGGCAAATCATTCAAAAAGTTATGCGGTAATGGTTGAAGCTATTTGTGATGACACTGATTTAATATATGAAATGGAAAAGCACGATGCTACTTTAAGAAAGAAAAATGATTTTATTTCAAGTTTATATGAAGAACTTGCAGGAGATGTAACCGATGAAAAGTTACTATATGCAATGGTTGCGAATCAAATTCTAGAAGGAATTTATTTTTATAGTGGCTTTACTGCAATTTATGCACTAGCTCGTGCAGGTAAAATGCTAGGTTCTGCTCAAATGGTTAGATTTATTCAAAGAGATGAAATCACTCACTTATTGTTGTTTCAAAATATGATTAATTCAGTTAGAAAAGAAAGACCTGATTTATTTAATGAAAAAACAATTGCTAAAATTTATGAAATGTTTGAAAGAGCTGCAGAACTTGAAATTGAATGGGGTAAATACATTACTCAAAATCAAATTATGGGCTTTACTGACGATATAATTACTGAATATATTCATTATTTAGTAGATTTAAGACTTAGCTCAATCGGACTTGACAAAAAATATAATGCAAAACATCCTATTAAATGGGTTGATGATTTTTCTAAATTTAACGACCAAAAGAGTAACTTTTTTGAAAGTAAAGTTACAAATTATAGTAAAGGAAGCTTGAGTTTTGATGATTTTTAAGGATATTTACGAACAGCAAAAATGTGCTAGACTTGCTGAAAATATTGCAAATGAAGTTAATATTAGCAATGAGATTAAACAAGCATTTGCTAATACACCAAGAGAAATTTTTATGCCTATGAGTAATTTTGCTTATGAGCTTCACGCAATGCCGCTTAGCTCAAATCAATGGATTAGCTCACCAATTACCGTTGCAAAGATGACAGCAGCACTAGAGCCTGTTGGTGCTGATAGTGTGCTTGAGATTGGTTGTGGTAGTGGGTATCAAGCCGCACTTTTGAGTAATCTTATTAGAAGAGTTTTTTCTCTTGAGAGAATAAAGGAATTATCAAATAAAGCAATAAAAAATCTTGATACAATCAAGGCAAATGTATATGTTCGCCACGCCGATGGAAATAATGGGCTTAAAAATTATGCACCTTATGAGAGAATTTTACTATCTGCATATACAAATAAAGTTCCTGATGTATTATTTACTCAACTTGAAGTTGGTGGAATTTTAGTAGCTCCTGTTGGAAATGAAAATAAACAATATATTACTAAGTATATTAAGCATAAAGATAGAATAGAAGAAATCATTCTTGATTCTTGCACTTTTGTTCCTATGTTAAGTGGTGTTGAATAGTAATTTAACATCACTTTTTAATCTTTATTTTTACTCAAAATATTTTTAATCTACATTTATTTGTATAATTAGCTTAATAAGGTAAAAATTATCCTTTGTAAAGAAAAATTAATTTTAAAAATATATAATCGAAACTTTATTTAAAAATTAAGGACAAATTGAGTCAATGAATAAGGTTTTCTTATCATTTGTTGTTAGTGGTAGCTTACTAGCATCAAATTATAAGCTAGTTCCATTGAGTGCTGATGGAGTAGCTTTATCTAGCTCAAATTTAGCAAAGAGTTTTAGTGCCGATGCGGCTTTTATAAATCCAGCAAATATGGGATTTTTAGGACAAAATCCACAATTGCATTTTAGTTCAAATTTTTACAATGCTGCTGGCTCAAGATTTACAAATGAATTGGTAAATGGTTTAGATGGCGAACCATATTATAACGCCACTGATGCACACGGAAAAGAGTTTTCGTTCTTTATACCAACACTTGCATTTGTTTATCCTATTAACGAGCAACATTTTGTTGGATTTGCAGGTTATACTGATTTTGCTGCTGTTTATGGATGGAATAGTGATTATGCAAAAGCACTTGCTAATAATATGGATATTCGTGGTGGAACTGCAGCTATTTCCTATGCTTATAAGCCTATTGATGAATTAAGTTTGGGTGCAAGTTTAACATTAAATCATACTAGAATCAAATTTAATATTTTAAAAGATAATGCAAAAAATCCTAGATATATTCCAGCAGATATTAGTAGTGTAAATAGAGTTTGGGTTGATGAAAAAGGTAATGCACATCCTTATTCTTGGGTATATGAAGGAGATGCTAGGGTAGATAATGGTTATAAATTTGGATACAAATTATCTTTAACTTATGTTCCTAAATATTTTGATGATAAATTAAGATTTTCATTACTTTACAATTCTTCTTATAAAAATAAGTTTGAAGGTAATATTGATTTTAAAATGTCAAAGTTTGGAATGTTTGATTTTGCAAATAATTTATCTCCAAAAAATCAAGAACAATTTAATTCTATGCAAATGTCTATTCAAGAGTTAGCAGCTATGAGTATTGGATTGGCTGGTCTTATGAGTGAAGTATATAAAATAGACCCTAATACTGGTTCTATAGTTGGAACTTTACCTACTCAAGATAGTAAAGTTGGTTATAATGGTTATGTGAGTGCTAATTTCTTATATCCTGCTAATGCTAATTTTGGTATTGCCTATGAATATGGTAAACACGAGTTTATGTTTAATATGGGAAGAACATTTTGGAGTAAAGCAAAAACATTGGATTTAAAAATAAATTCACCAGAAATTCCACAATCATTAAAGCTCGCAACAATGCAATTTATGCAAAAGTGTGCAGTACCTGGTAATGATTGTAATACTATTGAAGGTTTTCAAAAAGTTGCTATGAGTATAGGTGCTACTTTAGACCCTAAAGATAAGCAAGCTATTGAAGAGTATTTTTTATCATCATTTTTACAAAGTAGTTTAGAACAAGGTTGGAGAGATACAACATTACTTAGCTTTGGTTATAGATATAACTATGATAAAGAATTATCGCTTATGCTAGGTTTTTCTACAGAAGATAGTCCAGTAAGACGCGAGAAAATAAGCTTTTTAGCAAAAGATAGTAGAATGTATATGTATTCTTTAGGACTTGAATATAGATTAAACAAAAACTTAAAAGTAACAGGAGCGGGAGCATATCAACACTATGCTGATGTTAAAGTAAATAATGTTACTGATAATATTTTGATACAGACTAAAGGTAAGTTTTCAAATCAATCAAATCAGATTGTAAATGTTGGTATCAATTATGAGTTTTAATTAAAGGATGTAAATGCAAAATTATTATGAATACTTAGAACATTATTCTAATTTAAGTAGAGTTGCTATTTTTGATGCAAATGGAAAAATAAGCTTTAAAGAGTTAAAAACTCATGTAGATAAAATGATAGCTTTTTTGCAAAATCAAGGCGTTAAAAGTGGTGACAATGTAGCTTTTATTATGAGTAATTGTAAAGAATTTATGATTTTATATTTTGCAATAGCATCTTTAAAAGCAGTCGCAGTTCCTATTAATACTATGCTAAAATGTGAAGAATATGAGTATATTATTAAAGACTGCGATGCAAAATTATTAATAGTTTCAAAAGATATTAAAGAAGCTGCTGAATTAGCTAATGAATTTAAAGATATTTTAATATACCATTCTTTTGATGATAATTTAAAAGATGGATATTTAGCGAGTTATTTAGATTATGCACCTGTTTATAATTTTAAGTGTGAAGCTAGTATTGATGATAGCGTTCATATAATATACACTTCAGGAACAACAGGTCTTCCTAAAGGAGTTTTATTAAGCTATAAAAATATTTTATCAAATATCAAATCAGCTCAACACGATTTTAAAATAAAATCATCAGATAGAGCCATAGCGTATTTGCCTATGTTTCATAGTTTTACTTTAACAGCAGTTTGTTTATTACCTTTACTTTCGGGTTGCTCGCTTGTAATTGAGCGTTCTGTTTTACCTTTTTCAAATGTTATAAAACAAATTCTATTAAAAAGAGTTACGATATTATTTTCAGTTCCTGTGATACTAAATGCTTTATTAAAGGCAAAGTTACCTTGGTATTTTATGTGGTTTCATAAAATTAGAATTATAGTATCAGGCTCTAGTGCCTTAAGTGAAGGAACTCTTAAAGCCTATAAGGAAAAATTTAAAAGAACCGCAGTTTTAGAAGGCTATGGATTAAGCGAATGTTCTCCAGTAGTTGCGGTAAATCGCCTAGATAAGCAAAAGGTTAATTCAGTAGGTTTGCCATTACACGGGTATCAAGTAAAAGTAGTAGATGATGATTTAAAAGAATTACCTATCGGAGAAGTAGGGGAGTTAATCGTAAAGGGTGATTGTGTAATGCAAGGCTATTACAATAAACCTGAATTAACCAATGAAGTAATAGAAGGCGAGTGGCTTAAAACAGGTGATATTGCAAGACTTGATGAAGATGGATTTATTTATATAGTAGATAGGAAAAAAGACATAATAATTGCAAAGGGGATTAATATATATCCAAGAGAAATTGAAGATATTATTATGCAATTAGATGAAATTGATTCTTGTGCTGTTATAGGTGTTAAGGATAGTGATTTAGATGAAAGCGTTGTTGCTTATGTTTGTTTAAAAGAAGGTGCTAAACTAAGTGCTCAAGAAATTCAAAAGTATCTTAAAAAGTATTTAGCAAATTATAAAGTTCCTAAAACAATTGTGTTTAAATGCGAATTACCAAAAAATGCTGCTGGAAAAGTATTGAAAAAAGAATTAAAAAAAGAGTTAGAAATTGGAAAAAATTAAAGAGTTTTTAAGTAATAATTACGAAGAGAGTTTTTTATATTTAAAGTTATTAAATCAAGGTCTATCTAAAGAAGCGTGCATTATATTAAGAACAATGCTAAACAAAACTATAAAATCTCGTTTTGGGATAAAGTTTCATAGCATTGTAGAAGATGCTTTTAATGCTAATACTACTGCTCAAATGGTTTCATATTTACCAAATTTCGTTGAGCTATATGAGAAAAAATTTATTCAAGAAGCAAGCGGAAAGCAGTTTAATTATAAAGATAATGCAGGGCTTATTTTATTTCAATCAATAGCGCTTACAAGATATGCTCATGTATTTTTTAACCTTGCTAATGAATTTGATGGAGCAAGATTAATTAGTGATAATGAATTAGAAGAATATAAACATAAGCCTTATACTGATTTAAGCGTTTATTTAAATGATTGCTTTGATATGATTGATGCTAGGATTAAATTAGAGTTTTTAACATCGGATTTAAGACTTGATTTGATTAATACAAGGCTTAAAAATAGCCCAAAATTTCATAATCCTTTTAATGAAATTATGAAAGATTATGATTTGAGTGCCGAAGAAACTCTTATATTAATGGCTTTATTAAAAGAAGAATTAACAGGCTCTAAAAAACCACTTCATTATGAAGAATTATTAAGCATAATTAATCCTTATCAATTAGAAAAGATTAGAAATTATGAATTATTAAGTGATGATTCTAAGTTGCTTAGCAATGAATTAATTGAATATGTTGGTAATGATAATAGATTTATTATAAGTGATAATGCTTTAAAATATTTTTTCCCAAATAAAGGCGAAAATATTAAAGCTATTGTAGAAGAATTAAATTTCTTTGAATATTTAGAAATAAATGAAATAGATTTAATAGTTAGTAAAGATATTAGCGATTTAGCAACAAGTCTTAAAAAATGCTCAACCAAAAGTGTGGCAAAAAGATTGAAAGATTGGGGCATAGTAAAAGATGATATTTTAAGAGCTAATATAATTTTTTATGGACCTCCAGGCACGGGTAAGACTATGAGTGCTAGTTATTTAGCAAAAACTTTAAAAAGAGAAATTATCACACTAGATTGCTCTAAAGTATTAGATAAGTATGTAGGAGAGAGTGAGAAAAATGTTCGTGCTATTTTTGATAATTATAAAATAATTAGCAAAAGCGTTAAAACTCCACCTATTTTATTATTAAACGAGGCTGATCAATTCTTAAGCACTAGAAGTGTAGCAAGTCACGGAAGTGAATTAATGCATAATCAAATGCAAAATATTTTCTTAGAACAACTAGAAAAATTTGATGGCATTGTAATAGCTACAACTAACTTTTTAGATAGTTTAGACCCAGCATTTTCAAGGAGATTTGAGTATAAAATCAAATTCTCAAATCCAACAGAAATAGAGCGTGAGAAGATTTGGAAATTACACTTACCAAAAAATGCGGAATTTGAATCAGGATTTAAAGTAGAAGATTTAAAAAGTTATGAATTAAGTGGAGCACAGATTAAAATGGTTGTTAAAAATACTGCTATAAAAGTTGCTCAAGGCGATGGAATTTTTAGATTAGATGATTTTAAAGAAAGTATTCAAAAAGAACTAAATAGCGATTTTTCTAAAGAAATTAAAATGGGCTTTAATTAATCAATAGCCCTTATAATAAAATAAACTACGAAAGGAAAATCCAGTGAATATTATTAAAAAAGCTCTAACATTTGAAGATGTATTATTGGTTCCGCAATATTCAGAAGTTTTACCAAAAGAAGTTGATATTAGCACAAAGCTTACTAAAAATATTAATTTAAATATGCCTTTAATTTCGGCTGCTATGGATACGGTTACAGAGCATAGGGCTGCAATAATGATGGCAAGGCTTGGTGGAATTGGAATAATTCATAAAAATATGGATATTGAAAGCCAAGTAAGAGAAATAATCAGGGTTAAAAAAAGTGAAAGTGGTATTATATATGACCCTGTTTATGTTAATACTAAAGCAAAGGTAAGTGATGCTTTAGCTATTATGAATGAATATAGTATTTCAGGTGTTCCTGTTGTAGATAATGATAAAAAATTATTAGGAATTTTAACTAATCGTGATTTGAGATTTGAGACTGATTTTTCAAAAATAGTTGATGAAGTAATGACAAAAATGCCTTTAATTACTGCTAAAAAAGGTTGCACCTTAGATGAAGCTGAAGTAATTTTTAGTAAAAATAAAATAGAAAAATTACCTTTAGTAGATGAGAGTAATACTCTTTGTGGTCTTATTACTATAAAGGATTTAAAAAAGCGTAAAGAATATCCAAATGCAAATAAGGATAAATTAGGAAGATTAGTAGTAGGTGCTGCTATTGGAGTAGGGCAACTTGATAGGGCTAGAGCTTTAGTAAATGCAGGTGTTGATGTCTTGGTTATGGATAGTGCTCACGGACATAGTAAAGGCATAATTGATACTTTAAAAGAAATCAAAAAAGAATTAAATATAGATGTAATAGTAGGCAATATCGCTAATCCTAAGGCGGTTAGGGATTTAGCATTAGCAGGAGCAGATGCTATAAAGGTTGGTATTGGACCAGGTAGTATTTGCACTACTCGTATAGTAAGTGGAGTTGGAGTGCCGCAAATTACTGCTATTAGTGATTGTGCTGAAGCTGCTAAAGAGTTTAATGTGCCTATAATTGCTGATGGTGGGATAAAGTATTCAGGAGATATTGCAAAGGCTCTTGCAGCAGGTGCAAGTAGTGTAATGATAGGCTCGCTTTTAGCAGGGACTGATGAAAGTCCAGGAGAATTTATCACATATCAAGGAAGACAATATAAATCGTATCGCGGTATGGGTAGCTTAGGGGCTATGGCAAAGGGTAGTTCTGATAGATATTTTCAAGAAGGAACAGCAAAAGAAAAGCTAGTGCCAGAAGGAATTGAAGGAAGAGTTCCACATACTGGAAGTATTAAAAATGTAGTGTTTCAATTACTTGGTGGTCTTAGAAGCTCAATGGGTTATAACGGAGCTATAAATATAAAAGATTTTCAAGAAAAAGCTGAATTTGTAGAAATTACTAGTGCAGGGCTTAAAGAAAGCCATGTTCATGATGTAACAATCACTGCAGAAGCACCAAATTATAAGGTAAATCAATGAAAAAAACTTACGAACAAATCTGTGAAATTTTAGATGAAAAATTAAAAATAATTGAAGATGAGCAAACGCCTTTATTTGATTTAGTAGATGCGTATAAAGATGGTATGAAACTAATAAACGAAGCTAGAGAATTATTAGATAAGGCTAGTAAAGATATTGAAGAATTTGAACAAACTAAACAAAATAATTCTTTAAGTATTGATACAGAAAGATTGCCATTTTGAAAATAGCAGCACTTCAACTAAGCACTCAAGCTTTAAGTAATGCAAGGCTTGATTATTATTTAAGGATTTGCGAGCAAAAAGATGTTAGGTTAGTAGCGTTAGGCGAGTATGTTTTAAATAATTTTTTTACTGAATTAAAGCAAATGCCAGTTGATTTAGTAAAAGAGCAAAGCAAAGTAAAACTAGAAGCCTTAAAAGAATATAGTGCTAAATATAATTTATGTATAGTTGCTCCTATAATTCTTAGCACTAATAAAGGTTTTAATAAAACTTGCTTAGTAGCAAATAAAGGTAAAATCAAATATATAAATCAGCAAGTTTTTATGCCGTATTCACATTGGAATGAAAAGGATTTTTTTATAAATTCAACAAAAGCTATTAAATTACATACTTTTAAATGTGATAATTTTAAAATAGGTGTTTTATTTGGCTATGAAATACATTTTGATGAGTTTTTTAAAAAGGCAAATGAATTAGATTTATTGATAATTCCTACGGCAAATACTTATAATTCAAATTCTAGATGGTGCGAACTTATTAAAATGAGAGCATTTTTAAATAATACTAATATTTTAAGAGTAAATCGTATTGGTGTTAGCGAAGTAGATGAATTAGAGTGGAATTTTTATGGTAATAGTTTTTTATGCAATGCTTATGGAGATATAGTTCAAGAATTAAGCGACGCTGAAGAAGTATTAATTTCTGAAATTAGCAAACCTAGTGAAGCTGCTAAATTTTGGCAATTTAAGGAAGTAAGAAATGAAATCAACAAGCGACTTTTATGAAAGACAAACTTTATTATTAAAAGATAAGCAAAAGAATTTAGAAAACAAAGAAATCATAATAATAGGTGCAGGCGGTCTTGGCTCAAGTATAGCATACGCACTTGCTAGTAGTGGTATAAAGAGTATTAGTGTAGTTGATTTTGATATAGTTAGCTTTAGCAATATTCAAAGGCAAATTATGTTTAATTTTAACGATGAAGGCAAAGCTAAGGTTGATTGTTTTAATAAATTAAAAGAGCGTTCATTTTGTGATATAAAAACTTATAAAATGAGTGCGGCAGAATTTTTTGCTACTAAACCTAGTGCTGATTTGATTATGGATGCGACTGATAATTTATCAGTTAGAGCTGAAATTGATAATTACGCTAAAGCTAATAATATTCCTTGGATTTTTGCTAGTGTTGAAGAGTTTTTCATAAGTGCTAGTATTGTAAAAAATAAAAAAATAGCATTCAAAAATGAAATAAAAAGGATAAAACCCCAAGCAACTCCATTTGTTATGTTTAGTGCTACTTTTGCAAGTATTTTGGCATTAAAATATCTAACAGGTTATGAAGTAAAACTTGATTATTTATATTATTTTGATTTTTCAAAAGATATTTTAAATCTTAATAAGTTTAATTTATGAACCATCAAGAAAAATCATTTTTTTTATTAATATTTGCTGTAGTTATCTGGGGAGCATCGTTTTTGCCTACTAAGTGGGTATTAAACTACATAAATAGCTATGAATTATTATTTTATAGATTTTTATTAGCTTCTATTGTGTTTTTTTTCTTGGTTAAAAATGATATTTTAAAACATTACAAAAATACTTATTTATATGGATTAATCACTGGTTTTTGTATGGCGTTTGCCTTTATTTTTCAAACCCAAGCACTAAGCTTTACTCAAAGCTCTAATGTGGCTTTTCTAACTGGTTTAGAAGGAATTATTGCTCCATTTTTATGCTTTTTTATAAGCAAAGCAAAGCTTAGTTTTAAGATATTTTTCCTAGCTTTACTTGCTTGTTTTGGTATGTTTTTATTTAGTGATGCGAATTTTGATAATTTTGGAAAAGGCGAATATTTAGCGATAATTTGTGCTGTGTTTTTTGCACTTTTAGTGGCTTTAAATGATAAATTTTTAAAATCAAATGATTTAAATACCTTTATATTTTTTCAATTTGTAGGCAGCACGATAATTTATTTATTATCGGCTTTAATTTTTGCTGATTTAAGTTTAACTCCTATTTTAAATTCTAAGGTTTTTATACTTATTTTAGTATCAGCATTGATATTTACAATATTTTGTTTTTTTGCTCAAAATTACGCTCAAAAGCACCTTCATCCAAGTAAAGTCGCATTGATTTTACTACTTGAGCCAATTTCGGCTGGAATTTTAGGAAGTTTTTATGGAGAAGTATTTACAATTTTACAATTATTAGGAGCAGGGTTAATTTTGATTGCTCTAGCATTTTCTTAAAGGATTTTTATGAAAAAAATATTTTTTATCGGTATTGGTGGCATTGGTCTTAGTGCGTTGGCTAGATTTTTAAATGAGCGTGGAATTAGTGTTTTAGGAAGCGATGTTTATGAGAGTGAATTAGTAAAAGAATTAAGAGCAGAAGGAATTGCGGTTTTTATAGGTCATAGTGCATCAAATTTAAGCAACGATATTGATTTAGTAGTGCATTCAGCAGTAATTCGTGAAAACAATCCTGAAATAAAAAAAGCAAAAGAACTAGGCATAAGAGTTCTATCAAGAAAAGAAGCCTTGCCACTTATTTTAGAAAACAAAATGCTTTTTGCAGTTGCAGGTGCACACGGCAAAAGCACTACAAGTAGTATCCTAGCAAATATTTTGCAAAGTTCTTTTATAATCGGTGCAGTGGATAAAAGAGCTGGTAAAAATATGGTGTATAAAACCAGTGAAAAATTAGTTTTTGAAGCTGATGAGAGTGATAGTTCGTTTTTAAATTTAAATCCTGCTTTAAGTATAGTAACTAATGCTGAACCTGAACATTTAGAGCATTATAATCACGATTTAAACGCTTTTTATAAAGCTTATACAGACTTTTTAAAACAAAGCAAAATTAGAGTAATTAATGCTGAAGATGAGTTTTTAGCTACAATTGATTTAGATTGTGAAAGACTAGTGCCTAGCGAAGATATTAAAAACTTAGAATTTGAAGTTAAGGATTATTTGCCTTTTATATCTTTTGATTTAAGAGATTTTGGTCGTTTTAGCGTGCAAGGTCATAGCGAATGTATAGCTATTGATACTGCTTTAGCAATACTTGCTGCTAGGTGTGTTGGGCTAAGCCTAAGTGAGATTAAGCAAAATTTAAAAGATTTTTGTGGTATTAAAAAGCGTTTTGATGTTTTATATGCTAGTAAGGATTTTGTAATAATTGATGATTACGCTCATCATCCAACCGAAGTAAGAGAGACTAAAAAAGGCATATTTTCTTATGCAAAAGCACTAAATTTAGATGATACTATAGCGATTTGGCAACCTCATAAATACACAAGATTGCTTGATAATTTAGAAGGTTTTAAAACTTGTTTTGAAGGTTTTTCAAAGCTATTTATTTTGCCTGTTTATAGTGCTAATGAAGATGAAATTAAAATTGATTTAGCTAAGCATTTTCCTAATGCTTGTTTTATTACAGATGCAAAAAGAGTTGATAATTCTTTAAAATTATTTAGTAATTTAGGAGAAATTACTTTAGATAAAGGCGTAGTGGTTGGATTTAACGCAGGTGATTTGACCTATAAATTAAGGGGCTTAAAATGATTAGATTTGCAATATTTTTAATATTGTTTTTTGCATTAATTGGTGTTTGCATTTATTATAAAAATCATTTTAATTCTAAGCTTTATGTGGCTGTTATTTCATTAATAGTTGTTACTTTTATAGTTGGTTTTATATACACTAGCCTAGATAATTCAAGTGGAGCTTTAAAGCAAGAGATTTTAAATATTTATAATTCAGGTAAGGATTTAGATTGTCAAGGTATAAAAATCAATATCAAAACTCACGGATTTAACAACGGAACTTCAGTATTTATAGATAATACTAACAATCAAAAAATAGATATGTTTATTTGTAAATAATTTTAAGAATTTAATTAAAGCCTAAATAATAAAGGCTTTAATTATTTTAACTATCTTTAAAATATATTTTAGCAGCAAAGCTTACTGCTAAAATTATCATTGAACTTATTAATAAAATTGAAACCAACATTTTTTACCCCTTTAAAAATATCTATAAAGCACAGCATTAATTCCACTTGGCATATCGCTTGTGCTTTCTAATTCTTCAATTTCTTCATATTTTTTACGAGCTTTTTGCTGCTCTTGATGATTTGAACCTTCTTTTTTATCTCCAAAATTCATAGCAAGACCCGTAAAGCCCATATTTACAAGGCTATTTTTAAATTCTTGCTGATTTGCTATGAAAAGATTTAGAGTATTTGCATTGTTTGAATTAAGATTTATATGTAAGTTATTACCCCTTGCAATCATAGTGACATTAACTTCTCCTAATTCTTTAGGATTTAAATTAATGCTAACTTTATGGCTTGGAGCTTTGAATTTTTCTATTTCTTCCTTAAAATCTCTTGTAAAATTATCAATTACTAATTTAGTTTGTTCTTTACTAAGTTCTTTATTAGGATTTAAAAAATCAACTTTAAGATTTTGTGGTAGATTTAGCTTTTCTTTATTATCTTGAGTTTGGCTTGAGTTTTCATCTAAATTATCTTGCAAATTTTCTTCTACTATATTTAATTCAGGTAGAATTTTATTTTCATTTTCTTTTGTTTCTTGGGTTTGAATTTGAGTTTTATTTGCTTGAATTTGTATATCTTTTATATCATTTTTAATTGTGTTCGGAGTGATTTTTGGACTTTGTGTTTCTATATCTTTTGAAACGATTTTAAATGCTTCTTCTTTTATATCTTTAGTTTGTTTTTTATCATCATTTGCAATTTTGCTTAATAACTCATTTAAAGCCCCAGTTTTTAGAGTTTTTTCAGCGTTTATAATAGGTTCGTTTGTATTATTAGATACAATTTTTTCACTTTTTACTGATAATAAACTTTCTAAATTTGGTTTTTTAATTTCAGTATTTTTTAAATTCTCTTCAATTTTTGTATTTTTGTTTAATGCGTGTGAGAAGAAATTTTGCTCATATAATTTAGGATATGGTTTAGCAAAAATTTGCTCGTTATATTCATTATTTTTAATTTTTTCATAAGTTATATTGCTAAGCCCTAATTTATGCTCTTTTGCAAGTTCTACTAATGAATGAACGCTATTTGTATTTGCAAAACTTTCTAAACTAGCTTTATTATTAACAATATTTTTTAAGTTAAAAAAATCATTTAATTTTACATTTTTTTTATCTTGCTTTAATATGTCTAAAAAATCTAAAATCTGAACGAAATTCAAATCATCTAAAAGTTCTTTTCCATATTCAACATCTTCCATAGAAGTCTTAATATCTTGCATAATTTCAGCATCACTTATTTGCAATCTTTTAGGTAAAAATTCATTCATTTCTTTTGCATTTTGCACTATTTTTGATACTTTATCTTGTAGAGTTTTTGGATTTTGTAAAAGACTTGCTAATAAATTTGGCTCTTGTTTGCTTGTTTTTTCATTTAATAAAGTTGAAGCTAGATTTATATTACTAAATTGTTTTACATCTTTATTTTTTATTTCATTTTTTGCTTTAAATACATTTTGCATTACCAATAAATTTTTAGTATCTTTTACATCGGTTTGATTAAATAATAAATCAGCAAAACCTTCTCCGCCAGACTTTTTAGAGCCTTTACCTTTTTTAGAATTTAGATTTTTTACATCTTGTAAAATTAATAAATCTTTCATAATAATCCTTGTTTAAAACTTAATGAGATTTAGCAAAATTCGTTCCAAGTTTTTGTGATTTCATATTTAAAAATTAACCTAAATTCATTAAACTTTTACTTTAAAATCAAGGAGAAAACATTGAGTATTAGAAATATAGCAGTAATCGCACACGTTGATCATGGTAAGACTACAATGGTTGATCAGTTATTAAAACAATCAGGAACATTTAGCGAAAGAGACCAAGTTGATGAACGCGTTATGGATAGTAATGATATTGAAAAAGAGCGTGGAATTACAATTCTTTCAAAAAACACAGCAATTAATTATAAAGGCACAAAAATTAACATAATTGATACTCCAGGCCACGCAGATTTTGGTGGAGAAGTTGAGCGTGTTTTAAAGATGATTGATGGGGTTTTATTAATCGTTGATGCTCAAGAAGGTGTTATGCCACAAACTAAATTCGTTGTTAAAAAAGCATTAGCATTAGGTCTTAGACCAATAGTTGTGGTAAATAAAATAGACAAAGCTGCAGCTGAACCTGATAGAGTAATTAATGAAGTATTTGACCTTTTTGCTGCACTTGATGCAACTGATGAGCAATTAGATTTCCCTGTAATTTATGCAATTGGAAAAGAAGGTATTGCAAAAAATGAATTAGATGATGATAGTAAGGATATGCAACCTTTATTTGACAAGATAATTGAGCATGTTCCAGCACCAAGTGGTAGTAATGAAAATCCTTTACAATTACAAGTATTTACATTAGGTTATGATAACTTCGTTGGTAAAATTGGAATTGCTAGAATTTTCAATGGAACAATTTCAAAAAATCAAAATGTAATGTTAGCTAAGGCTGATGGGACAAAACATACAGGAAGAATTTCAAAACTAATTGGATTTTTAGGTTTAGAAAAAATGGATATTGATAGTGCTAGCACAGGAGATATCGTAGCAATTGCAGGTTTTGATGCTTTAGATGTTGGAGATAGCGTAGTTGATCCTAGCAATCCTATGCCACTTGACCCACTGCATATAGAAGAACCTACTTTAAGCGTTGTATTTAGCGTAAATGATGGACCTTTAGCAGGAACTGAAGGAAAGCATGTTACAAGTAATAAAATCGCTGAAAGATTAGAAAGCGAAATGAAGACAAATATCGCTATGAAATATGAAAATATTGGCGAAGGTAAGTTTAAAGTAAGTGGTCGTGGTGAATTACAAATTACGATTTTAGCTGAAAATATGAGAAGAGAAGGTTTTGAGTTTTGTCTTGGACGCCCTGAAGTTATCGTAAAAATTGAAAATGGAGTTAAAACAGAGCCTTTTGAAAATCTAGTTATTGATGTTCCTGATGAGTTTAGTGGAACGGTTATTGAAAAGCTTGGAAGAAGAAGAGCTGAGATGAAAAGTATGGTTCCAACAGGAGATGGACAAACTAGACTTGAGTTTGAAATTCCTGCTCGTGGGCTAATTGGATTTAGAAGTCAGTTTTTAACAGATACAAAAGGTGAAGGTATAATGAATCATAGTTTTATGGAATTTAGACCTTTTGTTGGTAGTGTTGAAAAACGCCAAAATGGAGCATTAGTGAGTATGGAAAATGGTGTTGCATTAGCTTATTCATTATGGAATCTTCAAGATAGAGGTGTTTTATTTATAGACCCTCAAGCAAAAACTTATGTTGGTATGATTATAGGCGAGCATAGCCGTCCGAATGACCTTGATGTAAATCCTATAAAAGGTAAAAACCTAACCAATGTTCGTGCTAGTGGTAGTGATGATGCTATTAAATTAGTTCCACCTAGAAAACCTACTTTAGAGCGTGCTATGGAGTGGATTGAAGAAGATGAATTAGTAGAAGTAACTCCAATTAATATTCGTATTAGAAAGCGTTATTTAGACCCAACTCTAAGACGCCGTATGGAAAAATCTAAATCTTAATTTTTATTCTTTCTATTCTAAATCTTTTAAAGAATTTAGAATAGAAAATTAAAATGTTTGAAAATAAAGCTTTTAAGACTTCTGTTAAGCAAAAACAATTAAAATTAAAAGATTATGAAAAAAGCAAAACCTATTAGAATGTGTATTATTTGCAAGATTAGAAAAAATCAAACTGATTTAAAGCGTTTTCAAGTGTCTTTAAATGAAGTTTTATTTCAATTTAATAGCGGTAGAAGTATGTATTTATGTGATGAATGCCTTAAAAAAGATGATAGTGATTTTTTAAAGTCTTTGCAAAAAGTTATAAAAATTAATATAGATAAAAAAGAACTTGCTAGTAAATTAAAAGAAAGGTTTTTAAATGGCGAATATAAAAATTAGTGAAATAGCAGCGGAATTAGGTTATCAAAATAAAGAAACTTTAGAAAAAATTAATGAATTAGGATTTGATTATAAATCACCTCAAAAAGCTGTAAGTGAAGATGTAGCAGCAGCAATATATGAGTATTTAAAAAATGGAACAATTCAACAAATTTTAAAAGATGAAGTTGCAAAATCAAGTAAAAGTGCCAAAAAATCTAGTACAAAATCAACTACTTCTAAAACAACAAAAAGTAAAACTGAAAAAGCTGAAAAAAGTACAAAGACTGAAAAGATTGAAAAAACAAAAAAAACTGAAAGCAAACAAAAAGAAATTCTTAAAGAAGAAACCAAAGAAGATAAACAAGAAACTAAAGAAGAAAAAATAGTAGAAGAAAAAATCACTAAGGTAGAAGTTAAAGAAGAAATGAAAAGCAAAGAAATAGCAAAAGAAGAATTAGTGCAAGAAGAACCTGTAAGTCTTGCAAGAAGTGGGCTTGAAAAACGCCGTGGCTTAGTAATCATTAAGAAGAAAAATGCAGCAAAAGAAGAAGTTAAAGAAGAGGTTAAGCCTAAAGCTCAATCAAAAGAGCCCGTATCGTTTGCTTCAATATTTAGCACAGATGAAAGCTTAAAAAAGAAAAAAGCTAAAAAAATAGTTCCAGCAGCAAGAAAAGAAAGTTCATCTAAGATGGATTTTGATACTAATTTTGCAGAGATTAATGATGATGAAGATGATGTTGTGGTTATGCCTGATTTTTCATTTAATGAAAGAAAAGAAGATATTGAAAAGCCTGCAAAGGCACAAACTTCATTAAGAAGTGCATTTAATAACCAAATCAATCAATTTACAAATACTTCAATAGCAAGGTCTCGCCGTAAAAAATCAAAAGCATATAAAAAAGAACAAAGTAGCGAAGAAATTACAAGTATTAAAATTCCTAAAGAAATAAGACTTTATGAATTAGCAGAGAAGTTAGGTAAAAAAGATAGTGAATTAATTTCAAAATTATTTATGCAAGGAATGATGACTACTAAAAATGATTTCTTAGATGAAGAAACTATTGAGATTTTAGGACTTGAGTTTGGAATTGAAATAAGCTTTTTTGATGAGACTGCACAATTTGATTATGTTGCTGATTATGAAGAAAATCAAGAAGAATTAAAAGATATTAAAGTTCCTGTTGTAACAATTATGGGTCATGTTGATCATGGTAAGACAAGTTTGCTTGATTATATTAGAAATAGTCGTGTAGCAAGTGGCGAAGCAGGTGGAATTACTCAGCACGTTGGTGCTTATATGGTTAATAAAAATGGTAAAAATATAACCTTTATTGATACTCCAGGTCACGAAGCATTTTCAGCTATGAGAGCTAGAGGTGCTAGTGTTACTGATATAGTAATTATTGTTGTTGCAGCTGATGATGGTGTAAAACCACAAACAAAAGAAGCAATTTCGCATGCAAAAGCAGCTGGTGTTCCAATCATTATCGCTGTTAATAAAATAGATAAAGAAGCAGCAAATCCTGATAGAGTTAAAACCCAATTAGCAGAGCTTGATATTATGCCAACTGAGTGGGGTGGAAGTCATGAATTCGTTCATATTAGTGCTTTAAAGGGAACTGGAATTGAAGATTTACTTGAAATTATCTTATTACAAGCTGAAATTTTAGAGCTTAAAGCAAATAAAAATACAGCTGCAAAAGCAAATATAGTTGAAAGTTCTTTACAAAAAGGTCGTGGTGTAGTAACTACTGTGATTATGGAAAATGGAACGCTAAGAGTAGGAGATACCGTTGTAGCAGGCATTGCTTATGGTAGGGTAAAAAGCATTACAGATAGCAAAGGTAATGCATTAAAAGAGATTTTACCAGGCGAGTGTGGTGTAATTATGGGTCTTAATGAAATTCCTGATGCAGGTGAAACATTAATTAGTGTTGCGACTGATAAAGAAGCAAGAGATTATGCACAAAAACGCCACGAATATTTAAGACAAAAAGAATTAAGCAAATCAACAAAAGTAAGCCTTGATGAATTAAGTGCAAAAATTAAAGAAGGGAATTTAAAATCATTACCTGTTATTTTAAAAGCCGATGTAGGTGGAACATTAGAAGCTATTAGAGGAAGTCTTGAAAAGCTTTCAAATGATGAGGTAAAAGTTGATATTGTTTTAGGTGGTGTTGGTGGAATATCTCAAGGAGATATTGCTTTAGCACAAGCTAGCGGTGGTGTTATAGTTGGCTTTAATGTTCGTCCAACAGGGGATATTAAGGAAAAAGCAAAAGAAGCTAAGGTTGAGATTAAAACATATAATGTAATTTACAATCTAATTGATGAGATTAAAGCTATTTTAGGTGGTTTAATGAGTCCTATTATTAGCGAAGAGCAACTCGGACAAGCTGAAATTAGACAAGTAATCAATGTGCCAAAAGTAGGACAAATAGCAGGATGTATGGTAACTGATGGAAGTATAGTAAGAGGGGCTAAAATCCGTGTTATTCGTGAAGGTGTTGTAGTGTTTGAAGGAGAGATTAGTTCACTTAAACGCTTTAAAGACGACGCTAGAGAAGTTAGCAAAGGTTATGAATGTGGTGTTGGTATCGTTGGATTTAACGATATGAGAGAAGGCGATTTTATAGAAAGTTATAAAGAAGTTCAAAGTAAGGCTAGTTTATAATGAATGATAAAGCACAAATAAAACGCCTAAGAACACAAAGTTTGCTAAAGGAATTAGTAGGAGAAGCTTTAGCAAACTTAGATGATCCTTTATTAAGCGGTCTATTGGTAAATGATGTAGATTGTAAAAAGGGTCGTTATGATGCTTTTATATATTTAGATAAAATGTCGCTTACAAAAGATGAACAAAATTTAGTTCTTTCTAAGCTAAAAAGAGTTAGTAAAGTATTGCAAGCTCATTGCTTAGGAGCGCTTGGTATGTATAGATGTCCAAATTTTCATTTTAGGTTTGACGATAGTTTAGATAAAATTAATAGAATAGAAGAATTATTTAAGCAAATTAATAAGGAAAAGAAATAAATGGAGCTAGAGAATTTAGCTAAACAGCTTAATTTAGTGATTTATGATACTGAATTAGCAAAAGAAGGCAATAACTTTATTTATAGAATTTTCATCTTAAAAGATGGAGAAAATAAATCAGTTAGCCTTGATGATTGCGAGCAATTTAGTAGATTGATTTCTCCTATACTTGATTTAAATCCACCTACAGATGAAAAATACTTTTTAGAAGTAAGCTCTCCTGGACTTGAAAGAAAGCTTACTAAAATAGAGCATTTTAAACTTAGTATAGGTGAGATACTAAAAATTAAAACTAAAGAAAAAGAAGAAATTATCTCAAAATTACTTAGTGCTGATGATGAAAAAATCACTTTAGAAGATGGCACAATTTTAAACTACGCAGATATTAAATCTACAAAAACTTATATCTATTGGTAAGGCAAAGCCTTACCTATATACTCTTACTCAAATTAATAATCATTAACAAAATCAAAATTAGAAATAAAAAAACAAAGAAATTTAAAGGAATTTAATGAAAACTATTACAAAAAAAGATACAAAAACCTTAGCATTAAGTGCATTAGGTGGGACATTAGAATTTTATGATTTTATTATATTTGCATTATTTACTCCGTATTTTACACATCATTTTTTTCCAAAAGAGCTTGATGAGAGTATAAAATTATTAAATACATATGGAGCTTTTGCTGCAGGGTATTTAGCTCGTCCATTAGGTGGAGTTATAATGGCACATTTTGGCGATAAGTTTGGTAGGAAAAATATGTTTTTATTAAGCATTATTTTAATGGTAATTCCTACATTTATTTTTGCGATTATGCCTACTTATGAGCAAATTGGCTATTTTGCTATTGCTATTTTATTAGCTATTAGATTAGTTCAAGGCGTTGCGATTGGTGGAGAGTTACCTGGTGCTTGGGCTTTTATATATGAGCATAGTCCTGATAATAAAAAGGCATTATTTTTAGGAGTTTTAACTAGTGGGGTTTGTGGTGGTATTACTTTAGGAGCTTTAAGTGCGTTATTGCTTCAACTAAATTTCACAGAAGATGAAATAAAAGATTATGCGTATAGAATTCCTTTCTTAATCGGCGGTATTTTTGGTCTAATTAGCATTTATCTTAGAAGATTTTTGCAAGAAACTCCTATTTTTAAGCAACTTCAAGCCGAAAAACAATTAAGCGATTTTCCTATAAAATCAGTCATAAAAGATTATAAAATAGAAATAATTTTATCAATGTTTTTAACTATTGTTCTTACTGCTTGTGTTTTAGTATTTTTAATAATGATGCCTAATTTTATGAAAGGTATTTTAAATATTAATCCTGCTTTAAATACTAGCTTACAAATTATTGCGAGTATATTTATGATGATTGGACTTGTTGTTTGTGGGGCATTGGCTGATAGATTTAAAGCTAGTTTAATTTGCAAATTTTTTGCTATTTTATTAGTTTTTACTAGCACTATGTATTTTTATTCTTTATATGTTTTAAAGGATTTTGCTTTAACTTGTATATTTTATTTTGCTTCGGCGTTTTTTGGTGGTATTGTTAATTTTACATCATTATTTATGTGTAGGCTTTATAAGGCTAGTATTAGATATACAGGCATAGGATTTTCTTATAATTTAGCTTATGCAATAGCAGGATTTTTAACTCCAATTATCGTAGTTCAATCACACGGAAAATTTGATATTGGTAGTGGATATTACATTATTTTCATATGCTTAATGGCTTTTTTAAATTCTGTATTTTTTGACAAAATTATGAAAAATAAAAAATAAAGAATTTGATTTTAAGATAAACTCTAAAAATTTTTAGAAGTTTATCTTATTTTGGAATAAGTTTTGCTTTTATCAAAATATAAAATATTTAAGGAAAGTTATGCAAAACGGATTTTATCAAGCTACAGGAGCAATGGTTACTCAACTAAATCGCTTAAATGTTATCTCTAATAATTTAGCTAATGTAAATACAGCAGGTTATAAAAGAGATAATGTAGTAATTGCTGATTTTAAAAGGCTTTATGATGAAGAAATGCAAAATATGCCAATTGATAATCATACAAAACAAGCTGCAAAATACATAAATCAAACCATAAATAGAGTTCCTAATATTGATATAGAATACACAGATTTTAGCGTAGGTGCAATCCGTCCGACCAACAATCCTTTAGATATTGCAATCAAAAGAAGTGATTGTTTTTTTATGGTTCGCTCATCAGATGGTAGTGTGAAATTTAGCAAAAATGGAGCATTTAGCCTAGATGAAGATGGCTTTATAGTTACAAAAAATGGAGATAGATTATTAAGCTCGAATTATTTTGAAGACCCTGCAAATGATGGCATTCAAGTAGGAGATAATCAAAGATTAACTATTGATTCAGATGGAAATGTCTATTTAGATGGTGAAGTAGCAAATAGGATTTTTGTAGCTAGGATGGATGATACAAGGGATTTAGAAAAGATAGGAGATAATCTTTATAAATTAGATGATTTAACTAAAATGCAGGATTTCGAGGGCTCAAATGCACTTGCGAGTGGGTTTTTAGAAATGAGTAATGTAAATGCCGTTAATGAAATGGTAGGTCTTATAGAAACTCATCGTTTAGTTGAAATGTATCAAAAAGTAATGACTAGCCATATGGATGAGCTAAATAGCGACGCAATAAATAAATTAGCAAATGTTAAATAGGAGTAAAAATGCTTAGGTCTTTATATACAGCAGCAACAGGAATGATAGCACAGCAAACACAAATTGATACAACATCTCATAATATTGCCAATGTAAATACTATGGGATACAAAAAAAATAGAGCAGAATTTGCTGATTTAATGTATCAAGTAATGGAATACGCAGGCACTAGCACAAGCACAACAACGCAAAGTCCAACAGGTATTGAAGTAGGTCTTGGAGTTCGCCCAACAGCAATTACAAAGCAATTTACACAAGGATATTTCAAAGAAACAGGCAATCAATTAGATATGGTAATAGCAGGTAATGGTTTTTTCCAAGTTCAGCTACCTGATGGCACTACGGCATATACAAGAAATGGTGCTTTTAAGCTAGATAGCGAAGGAACTATCGTAAATAGTGATGGATATAGATTAATCCCTGAAATTACAATTCCTGAAGATGCAGTTGCTATTGGGATAGGAACTGATGGGGTTGTAAGTGTAATTCAAGCGGGTAATCCTGAAGCAGTGCAACTAGGTCAAATTGAATTAGCAAACTTCATAAATCCTAGTGGCTTACACGCATTAGGGGATAATAATTTCCTTGAAACTAGTGCTAGTGGAGCAGTTGTAGTTGGCACTGGTGGGACTAATGGTTTTGGTCAAATTAAGCAAAACTTCGTAGAGATGAGTAACGTGCAATTAGTAGAGGAAATGACTGATTTAATCACAGGTCAAAGAGCTTATGAAGCAAACTCTAAAGCAATCACTACAAGTGATGAAATGCTATCAATCGTAAATGGACTTAAAAGATAAATAATATAGATTGAAATTCTTATAATTTTATAAGAATTTCAAATACGAATTACTTAAAAGTAACCTCTAATGCTTGTTTAATATCAGCTATTAAATCATCAGCATTTTCAATACCAACAGAAAGCCTTACAAGACCTTCGCTAACTCCAGCTTTTATTAATTCAGCTTCATTTAATTGTCTATGAGTATGACTTGCAGGGTGTAAAATACAGCTTCTTGCATCAGCTACATGAGTTGCTATCATTATTAATTTTAAGCTATCTAAAAACTTAACTGCCTTAGCTTTATTTGCTTTTAATGTAAAGCTAATAACCCCACAAACTCCATTAGGCATATATTCTAAAGCTAGATTATAATAAGGACTGCTTTTTAGCATAGGGCAATTTACGCTTTCAATATATTCATTATTTTCTAAAAATTCTGCAATTTTTTTCGCATTTTCGCAGTGTTTTGCCATTCTTAAAGGTAGGCTTTCAATATGAGTTGATAGCATATATGCACTAGTTGCAGGTAAGCAAGCACCTATATCTCTCATTAATTGAACAATCATTTTTACAATATACGCTAATTTGCCAAATTTTTGCGTATAGATTAATCCGTGATATGACTCATCAGGGGTATTAAAATCTGCAAATTTTTTAGGATACTTACTCCAATCAAAATTACCACTATCAAGCACAACCCCAGCAATCACACTTGAATGCCCATCAAGATATTTAGTAGCTGAATGAATAACAATATCAGCTCCGTGTTTTATAGGCTGACAATTAATAGGAGTTGCAAAAGTATTATCAATTACTAATGGAATTTCATTTTCGTGAGCAATATTTGCAAATCTTTTAATATCAAGCACTACTAAAGCAGGATTTGATACGCTTTCAGCGTAAATTAATTTTGTGTTTTCTTTAATAGCTGCTCTTATTTCATCATCTGTGCTATTTGCACTAATAAAGGTGCAATCAATTCCAAATTTTTTAAGCGTTACGCCTATTAGATTTATACTTCCACCATAAATCTCATTTACGCAAACTAAATGATCTCCTGCTTTACAAATATTTGTAATTGCAAAAAATATAGCCGCTTGTCCGCTAGAAGTTAGCACCCCAGCAATTGCTCCTTCTAATTTAGCAATTTTACTAGCTACATAATCATTTGTAGGATTTGCTACTCTTGAGTAAAAATATCCACTTTCTTCTAAGTCAAATAATTTTCCCATAAATTCACAAGAATCGTATTTGTAAGTAGTTGATTGAATGATTGGCACTTGCCTACTTTCGCCATTTTTTGGCTCATAACCTGCGTGAATACATAAAGTATCTTGTTTTAACATTTTCTCTCCTTTAAAAAAATATTAGTTTAACTTTATTTTAAGTATTTAGCAAGTAAAAAATGGCAAAATTAGTTAAAAAAGGAGAAAAAATGCCCGTTAATATAAAAACTAACCTTCCAGCAAAAGTTTTACTAGAAAATGAAAATATTTTCGTAATGGATGAAGCAAGAGCAAATTCTCAAGATATTCGTCCATTAGAGCTTGTGATTTTAAACCTTATGCCAATAAAAGAAGAAACTGAATTAGAATTACTTAGAATGCTTTCTAATACGCCTTTACAAGTAAAAATCACGCTTTTAAGAATAGCAAGTCACGAGAGCAAAAACACTTGTCAAAGCCACTTAAACGAGCATTATTTGGTATTTGATGAGATAAAGCATAAAAAATTTGATGGAATGATAATAACAGGAGCTCCACTAGAACAATATGAATTTAGCGAAATAACTTATTATGATGAGTTAGTTAGTATTTTAGAATGGAGCAAAAGCAATGTTTTTAGCACTCTTCATATATGCTATGGTGCGATGTTTGGGCTAAATTATCATTACAATATTGCAAAAATTCCTTTACAAAAGAAATTAAGCGGAGTGTTTTATCACGATGTAATTGATAGTAAAGATGAGATTTTAAGGGGAATTGATGATGTGTTTTTAGCTCCACATTCAAGGCATTCAGGAATTGATGAATTAGCCTTAGCAAATCATAAATCTTTAGTGATTTTAGCTAAAAGCGATTTAGCAGGAAGCTATTTGATAAGAAGTTCTGATAGAAGACAAGTTTTTGTCCTAGGTCATCCTGAATACTCTCGCACTACTTTAGATAATGAGTATAAAAGAGATATTAAAAACGGCTTAGATGTTGATATTCCTTATAATTATTATAAAGATGATAATCCAAACAATCCCCCAAAACTTACTTGGAGAGCTCACGCAAATTGCGTTTATATCAACTGGCTAAATTATTATGTATATCAAACTACACCTTTTGAATTAGACAAACTTAATTCAATTAATTAAGATTTAGATTTTCTAAATCTTAATTAGATTTTTTTAACTCCGCTTTCATTCATATAATTTATGAAATCTTGTCTTAATTCTTCTTCTTTTTGTTTTATTTTTGCTAGTTCTAATTCTTGCTCTTTTTTCTTTTCATTTTCTTTTATATCTGTTTTGATTTGTTTTAATGAGTCTAAAAAGTCCATTTTTTCTCCTTTTGATTTTTGTATTATATTATTTAAATAATGTAATAAATAACTTTTAAAAATATAAATTCAATATGTTTTATTTAATAAATTTTTGCATAATGCTAAGTCGTAAAGAGTTAAAAAGAGATAATTTTATTAAATCAAAGGAGAGAATTTGAAAACCATAATCGCATTAGATTTTGACACCTTAGAGCAAAGCCGTGAATTTGTATCAAAACTATCAGCAAAAAATCTTGAAAACTATGCAAAAGAGCATAATTTAAAATTAATTATGCCTTATTTAAAAGTCGGTATGTGGCAATACTACACAGCTGGAAATGACTTTTTAAAAGAGCTAAAAGACTTAGGTTTTAATATATTTTTAGATTTAAAATTAATTGATATCCCAAATACTATTTATAATGCTACTAAGACACTTTTAAAAAATGATATTGATATTTTAAGCCTTCATTCTTTTGCAGGCGAGCAAGCTTTAAAGGCTGCTGTTAATGCTAAAAATGAATTAGGTAGCAAGTGTGAATTATTTGGAATTTCTGTATTAACTTCGTTTGAAGAAGAAGAATTTAAAAATGATTTAGGCTTTAATGGAAGCATTAATGATTGCGTAAAACAACGCTGTTTAATCAGTAAAAAAGCAGGTCTTGATGGCATAGTAAGTAGTGCTTATGAAGCAAAATTTGCTAAAGATTTAGGACTTAAGGCTCTTACGCCTGGCATTAGATTTTTAGGCAATGATGCAAATGACCAAGCAAGGGTTGCTACGCCAAAATTTGCTATAGAAAACAATATTGATTATATTGTAGCTGGTAGAATGATTACAAAGAGTTCTAATCCTATTAGAGCTTATTTTCAATGTATAAAAGGAGAAGAAAATGAATAAAGAAGTTGCAAGTGAAGTTGTAAAAATATTAAAAGATTGTGAAGCAATATTTATTAATACTAAAGAGTTTTTCACATATTCAAGTGGTATTAAAAGCCCTATATATTGTGATAATCGTGTGTTAATTAGCTATCCAAAAGAGCGTAAAATCATAGCAAATCATTTAGCGAATTTGATTAAAGAAAAAGCAGGAGATGTTGATTACATAGCAGCAACTGCTACTGGAGCTATTGCTCACGGAGCTTGGGTGGCTGATATATTAAACAAACCATTAGTATATATATTATCAAAAAACAAAACCCACGGAAGAGCAAAGATGATTGAAGGAAGCTTTAAGCACGGAAGCACTTGCGTTGTGCTAGAAGATTTAATCTCAAGTGGCGGTTCAAGTATTGCTGCTGTTGGTGCTGCTAGGTCTCACGGATTAGATGTAAAAGGTGTGTTTTCAATATTTAGCTATGAATTAAATCAAGCTAAGAAAAATTATGAGAGTATTGATTGCCCTGCTTATTCGCTTAGTGGATTTTCTGCATTTAGTGGATTTTTAAGCGATGAAGAAGTAAAAGTTCTAAACGAATGGCGTGACGCTCAAGAATAAAATAATTTTAATTTCAAATTCCGATTTTGGAATTTGAATATCTTCAAACCTTCTTTACTTTACAAAAAATAATTTTTATAATATTTACTTAATAGTTAAAATTAAGGAGAAATAATGGCTTTTAAGAACGCAGTAGTTACAAAAGAACTTGATGAAAAATACAAAATGACAGATATTTTTTGCAATTATACAGATAGCTTATACTATAAACAAAATCGTATGATGCCAAATAGATATCGTTTAGTGATAGATGAAGAATTAGATTGTTTTATAATGCTAGGTTATAATTTTTTAGACCCTGAATTAGAGCATGCAAGACTTAGCAAAGGCTTGTGGATTTTGTATTATAAAGGTAATTTGATTGAAGTTATACTTGATTATGATTTTGATATAACAATAGATGGTGTTTTATACGATAAAGTTTGGAGTATTTTTGATATTAAAAATAATGAATTATTAAGCGAAAAAGAAGTTATAAATCTTCTTAAAGAAATATTAGATGTTTATAATGTGGCTGGTGCCTGGGGCGAAATTGAAGAAGATTATAAAGTTTATGTAAGAGATGAAATAATAAAAGAATAAATATTTTAAATCCTAATTCAAATTCTTTAAAAATTGTGGAATTTGAAGTAGGAATTTGGTTTAAAAAAAGGTAAGCAAATGGCTTTTAAAAATGCAATTATTGATGATAGATTAGAGAAGAAATATTCTTTTGTAGATATTTGTATTAAGCATACTAATGATTGGTATTTAAGACAACATCATAAATTTCCTTTTGAAGAACGCATTGTAATAGATGAAGAATTAGACTGCTGGTTTATGAATTGTATGTATTTTGATGACCCAGAACTAGACCATGCAAAACTTAATAAATCTTTGTGGATTTTATATTATAAAGGCGAGCATATAAGGATAATTTTAGATTATGATATCAAACAAGAGATTGATAATGTAGTTTATAATAGAGTTTATAAAATTCTTTCTATAAGAGATAATAAAACATTAAGTGAAAAAGAAATAATAGCCTTATTAAGAGAAATATTAGCTGTTTATAAATGGAATGGAAGCTTAAATAATGATAAAGAATTTAAAGCGTATATAATAGATGAAGTGTTAGGAGAATACATATAAACAAAAGGAGATTTTATAATGGAAAAAAGTATTGTAAAAATTGTGATGTCAATTGTAATATTGTCTATTTGTTGTTTTTTATTTACGATAATTTTTTTTGTATATGATACTTTTTATATGTTTTTATCAATCACACAAGCACCTTATGGAAGTTTATTAGGCTCAATATTTATTATACCTTTATGTTTTTTAACTCATATAATATATAGCAAGATATCAAAAGAGTTATGTTTAATATTTTTATCTATTATGTTTTGTTTTTCTTATATTCCTATTTGGACTTTATCAATAGGCGGAATAATAGCTTTGATTTTGCCATTTATGTATTATTATTTATTAGTAATGTTATATAAGAAATTCTTTAAAAGTAAATCAAGTTTTATAGACAATACGCAGTTTAAATTAGATTTTAAAACTATACAAATTGATAACGAAATTTATGAAAAATATAAAATAAATGAAGCACTTGCTAAATATAATACACAAGATACCATATTCAACACAAAAACAATACTACTTAATAAAGAGCTTGATTGCTTTTTTATTGATTGTGATTTAAATTCAAATAGAATATTTTGGATTTTAAAATATAAAACAGATATTATTAAAATACTTCTTGTGCATAAAAAGCGTTTATCAACTGATACTGCTATATTTGTAATCATAGATATTGCTGGTAATAATTTACTTAGCGAAGAAGAAGTGATTTATTTATTAAAAGAAATCTTAGATATTTATAATCAAGATAAACAAGTAAAATACACATTATTAGATAAAAAATATTAAATGATTAAAGAAATTTTAAAATTCATAATTATATTTGCATTAACTCCTATAAATGCTGTTTTTATATATCTTGCAATCAAATCTTGTTTTATTGAAAATTATTTGTTTTTAATGTTTGTTTATATGTTTGTTCATTATTTTGTTTTATCAATGAAGTATTTTTATGATAAATCAAAATTTTTTGCTATTGTTTTATTTAGTTTAATTTCGCTTATTTTTGTAGTAGAAAATTGGCTATATTTTATAATTTTTATCGCTATTTATATCCTTGTAATTTATATATTAAGAGAAGTTGATACAAGTAATGCGATTTATGTGATTAATCCAAAAAGATTTGATTTAGTCCATATAACTTTTGGATTTTTAATGCTGCTTTCATTTATTAGTATTGTAAGCTTTTTAAAAGATGAATTAATTATTTATAAAATAATCGGCGTAGTAATTATATTATGCACTTTAATTATATTTTGTGGTGTTAAAAGAGTGGTTTGCTATGAAGATTGCTTGGTGTTAGTAAAAGGCTTAGGAGTTAGCAAAATACAATATGATGATATTAAAGAGTATTATTTTTTTAAAACAAATTTTAAAAATACTATAAGAATTTTTTTAAAGCGAAAAAGATTTAAGATTTTTTATACATTTTATGAGCTTTCCTTTAATAAATTTAATAAAAGCGATTTAGAAAAATTAGAAAAATTAATCAATAAAAATGAAAATAAAAATAAAGGAAGTATATTTCAATGGATTTAAAAGCATTAGAGTTGATTTTAAATACTTTTTATTCTATAAAATATCTTAGCTTATGCAATAAAATTACAAAAAGTAACACAAAATATTGATTTTTATCAAATTTAATTAAAAAAATCATAAAAAACATAATTTCATTCCATAATAAAAGTCTATATTAAAAAAAGGAGTGATTATGAACGATAAACCAATTTGTTATGTTCCTAGTAGAAGAATTGGCGAAGTTTTTAGTGGTGTTCCATCATTTTTAGGGTTACCTAAGATTCATAATGATGAAGAACTAAACAATTATGATATTGTAGTAATGGGTGTGCCTTGGGAAGGGGTTTGCACTTATGGTAATTATTCAGGTTGTGAGCTATCTACAAAAAATATTAGAGCTGCTTCTGTTAGATATGGTGGATATTTACCAGAATTTGATTTAGATGTATTTGATTATTTTACTGGTGGAGATTTTGGTGATTGTGCTATAGAAAATGGTAATTATGATTTTTCTTTTAATAGCATAAAAGATAAGTATTCTAAAATAATGAAAGCCAAAAAAATCTCTGTAGTATTTGGAGGTGATCACTCAATATCATTTCCGTTAATTAGTGAGTTTGCCAAGGCACATAATGGAAATATAGGCATTATTCATTTTGACGCACATATGGATAATATGGATAAATTTGGCGAAGAAAAATTAGCTAGATGTTCTCCTTTTCATAGATTATACGAAGACCCTTATATAGACCCTACAAAAATGGTGCATTTTGGAATAAGAGGACCTAGAAACAATCCAAATGGTTTAAAAGAAGCAAAAAAATTTGGAGCTCATGTAATTACTGGAATGCAAGTAAAAGAAATGGGCTGGAAAGCTGCTATAAGTGAAGCAATTAAAATTGCAAGTAATGGCACAGAAGCTATTTATGTAACTATATGCTCTGATGTTTTAGATATAGCATTTAATCCAGCAGGCCCACCTGATCCTTGTGGTCTTAGCACATATGAACTTGCTATGATGTTACACGAATGTGGAAAAGCAGGTGCTAGTGCGTTTGATTTTGTTGAATTATATCCAGGAAAAGACCCGCAAAATACTTCAGGGCATGTAGCGGTGTGGATGAGTATATATTTTTTAACAGGTCTTACTAAGTATAGATTTAATATTAAATAACATATAAAAACATAAAGGGGAATTATGCAAAATAAATATACTTGGAAGGATAAAATTAAAGCAATAGGGCCAGGAGCTGTAGTTACTGGCTCTTTTGTTGGCCCTGGAACAATTACAACTTGCACTAAGGCTGGAGCTGGATTTGGCTTTGCTTTACTTTGGGCTGTTTTATTTTCAATAATAGCTACCATTGTATTGCAAGAAATGTCAGCAAGGCTTGGAATAATTACTCAAAAGGGATTAGGCGAAGCTATATTAAACACTTTTAAAAGTAAGATTGGAAAAATATTAAGTGGAATTTTAGTGGGCGGTTCTGTAGTTTTGGGTTGTGCTGCTTATAATGCAGGAGATTTAACTGGTGCTGCACTAGGTCTATCAACAATAACAGGAATAAATATAAGTTCGCTTACTCCTTATATGGGCTTGTTTGTATTTGTATTATTATGGATGGGTAGTTTTGATATTATCAAAAAAATTTTTATGCTATTGGTTATTATAATGGCTTTGATTTTTATCTTAACAATGTTTGTTGTTAAGCCAGATTTTTCTTTAGTTTTTCAAGGATTATTATTACCTACTTTTCCTGATGGCAGTTTATTTACTATCATTGCAATTATAGGGACAACTATTGTGCCTTATAATTTTTTTATACATTCAGCAACCGCTAAACGAACTTGGAAAGATGCTAGTGAATTAGAACTATCAAAATGGGATATATATTTTTCTATAACCACAGGTGGAATTATTACAGCCGCTGTTGTAATTACAGCTGGTGTTGCAATGATAGGAATGGAAGTAAAAAATGCTTCTGATATGGCTATACAACTTAGACCATTATTAGGTAATTATGCTGAAATAGTTTTGGGTGTTGGTATATTTGCTGCTGGACTTGCTTGTTCTATCAGTTCTCCTATGGGAGCTGCTTATGTTATGAGTGCTTTTTTAGGTTGGGATTATAAGCATAACGATATTCGTTTTAAATTAACCTGTTCTGCAATATTATTAATTGGAGTAATTGTTTCTTCAACTGGATTTAATCCTATAACTTTAATATTTACAGCTCAAATTCTAAATGGCATAATACTACCTGTAATTGTTGTTTATTTGGTGTATATTACATCAAGCAGTAAGGTTTTAAAAAATCATAAAAATAACAATATTAAAATATTTTTAGGTATTATCATCGCTTTAATTTCTGTGATTTTAGGCGGAAGTAGTTTAATTAGTGCGATAGGAAATATAATTTAAATATGCAAGAGTTGTTAGATAGATTAGTAAAAGATAATATTAAATATACAAAATTAGGAAGATTGGCAAATTATATCCCAGAGCTTAGCAAGGCTAAATTAGACGCTTTGGGAGTTTGCGTGATTGATAAGGATTATAATGTTTTTTGCTCGGGTGATAGTGAGCTAAGGTTTAGTATTCAAAGTGTTTCTAAAATAGTTACTTTAATGTTAGCTTTATTAGATAATGACTATGAGTATGTATTCTCAAAAGTAGGCGTTGAGCCTACAGGAGATGCCTTTAATTCAATTATGAAACTTGAAACATCAAACAATAAAAAGCCATTTAATCCAATGATAAACGCAGGTGCTATTGCTGTTGCTTCTATGATTAAAGGTAAAAATGCTGAAGAGAGATTTAATAGAGTGCTTGAGTTTTTTCGTTTGATTACTGATGATAATGAAGCGTCGTTAAGCACTAAAATATACGAAAGCGAAAATAAAACAGGCAATAAAAATAGAGCCTTAGCGTATTTTATGAAAAATGATGGGATTATTAGTGATGATGTTGAGGTGGCTTTAGAAGTTTATTTTAAACAATGCTCAATACTAGCTAACACAAAAAGCTTAGCTAAATTAGGATTATTTTTAGCTAATGATGGGCTTAAAGATGGTAAGCAAATAGTTAGTAAAAAAATAGCTAGAACGATTAAGAGTTTAATGCTAACTTGTGGAACTTACGATTTATCAGGAGAAATAGCTGTAAGGGTAGGACTTCCATGTAAAAGTGGTGTGGGCGGTGGTATGGTATCGCTTGTCCCTAGAGAATTTGGGATAGGGGTTTATGGGCCAGCACTTGATAGCAAGGGTAATTCAATAGGTGGTGTTAGGATATTAGAGGGTTTATCTAAAGCTTTAGATTTATCAATTTTTTAAATTAATCTAAAATAATTAAAAGTATCTAGTAATTTTGTGCTTTATATTTTGAGTTTTAAGATTTAAATTCTTATAATTTCACTATATTAATTTGCATATTTTATAAGGGCTAATGTGATAGAATGGATATATAATAAATTAATAAAAGTTTTTGTTGCAACTTGCTTTAAAGTTTTGATATTTATTGTTTTATTGTAAGTAATTTCTTGGTCTTTTTTAATGTTATATATGGATACTTTTATACTTACTTTAATACCATTAAGATACTTATTGCCATGGTTTTTTATAGATGACGATGATGCTTATGCTCGAGGTTTTTTGTTAGGCTTGTTGTTGCTTATGATATGGAGTTATTTTAGTATATCTGCGACTAAAATCTATTGTAAAAATATTATTAATTTTTATAAAGGCGAGAAAGATTTAGGCTTTTTATTTTATTTTACCTTATTTAGTATTCTAAATGCGTTTTTTAAATTTTGCTTTTTAAAATTAGGAGATATTCACAATAGCACTTTAACTCTTGCTATTGCTTTAATATCTACGATTTTAATTTATTTTTATATAAATTATACGATTAAGAAAAGAAAATCATATTAAAAAACATTTACAAGCTTTAACGATATTACAAGGATAATTGAAAAATAAGAATTTGAAATTCCTATTTCAAATTCTTAAATCTTATTTGTGTTTTTCTATGAAATCTGTATAAAATTTTAGGCAATTGCTCTAAACTATCGCAATTTCTAAGCATATGAGTCATATTGGTTACTTTTGAAGTATCGAAGTTTAATGGTTGATTGAAGCTAAAACAATCATTAAACATGCTACTCATATCTGTAACTTGTGAAGTATCGAAGTTTAATGGTTGATTGAAGTAAGAGCAATCAGAAAACATCTTGCTCATATTAGCTACATTTGAAGTATCAAAGTTTAATGGTTGATTAAAACAATAACAACCTGAAAACATATAACCCATATCAGTTACATTTGAAGTGTCAAAGACTAATGCTTGATTAAAGCTAGAACAATTTTCAAACATACTACTCATATCAGTTACTTTTGAAGTATCGAAATTCAAAGCTTGGTTAAACCTAGAGCAACTATAAAACATAAAGCTCATATCTGTAACTTTTGAAGTATTGAAATTTAATGGTTGATTAAATACTTCACATTCAAAAAACATACAACTCATATATTTAACATTTGAAGTATCAAAGTTTAATAGTTTATTAAAACAACTACATTCTTTAAACATAGCACTCATATCAATTACATTTGAAGTATCAAAGTTTAATGATTGATTGAAGTAATAACAACCTTCAAACATATTACACATATTAGTTACATTCAAAGTATTAAAACTTAATGGTTGATTAAAGCTAGAACAACTTTCAAACATAAAGCTCATATTTGTAACTTTTGAAGTATCGAAATTTAATGGTTGGTTGAAACCCCGACAACAACTAAACATATGGCTCATATCAGTTACTTTTGAAGTATCAATATTTAATGGTTGATTAAAATTAGAACAACTTTTAAACATATGGCTCATATTAGTTACATTTGAAGTATCAAAACTCAAAGCTTCATTAAAATACTCACAACTACTAAACATACCACTCATATTAGTTACATTACTTGTATCCCATTCGTTTATCCCACTAAAGTCTTTTCGTTTAGTTAAATAAAAAAGCTCACTCATATCAGTAATTAAGCTTGTGTCAATTTTACCTAAATTAATACTCTCATCATTTACCAAATCTTTTAAATTTTTTTTATTATTTGGCTTATATTTTTTCATAAAATCTCCTTTAATTTTGCTAAAGCTATATCAAGTGTATTGGCTCTTTTTCTTTCATAACAAACACTATTTTTACATTTAGGGCATTTAGATGGTGGTAAATCATTTGCACTTAAGCAATCGCTTTTATGAATTATCACCACTGAATGCCCACAATCTTTACAAATAAACTTGCTTGGCTTTGGTGCTATTGGCATAATTTCTCCTTTAAAGAATTTGAAATTCCTATTTCAAATTCTTTTTATTTTTTATTTTTTCTTAGAACTAGCAAAGAAACTTAAAACTTCTTTACCTATGGCAAAAGCAGTAGTAATACCAGCCATAATCTTCTCTTTGTTTTCAACAACAAAATCAACTGCTTTTTCAACATTATCACAAACAGTATCAAACCAACTTTTTTCTATCTTTTCATCAGCTAAAGCTTTGTAATCTTTTGTAGTGTTATCTGTTTGATTATAAGTATGATTATTTGTTTGATTTCTTGATGAATTAAAATTATTTGTATTAGGCTTTACTTTTTCATTACTTTTCCAGTTGTTTTTATTTTCGTTTATCTTGCCTTTAAATACTGCTCTTTTTTTACTGGGAGTATAATCAACGATGAAGTTAAGTAATTTTCCTAAATTATATGGGTTTTCTTGAATGCCATTTCTGCTCTTGCCTGATGAATAATATATAGGCTCAATCCTTACGCTAGTTGTCTCATATATCCTATCACTAATTATTTTTGCACTTTCATCAAGATATTTTATAAGCTCTTCTTCTGGATAAGGACTATCACCCTTCACCCAAAAATCTCCTTCTAAAGCTTGATCACACTTATTAAGCGCTATTAATATTCTATCTTTTGCGTTTTCTCCTAAGGCAGGGATTATTACATTAGTAATTAGATGATAAGTAGTGCCTAAATCACGAGTTTTTGCATCTACAATAACTAAAACTAAATCTATTAAAGCATTTCCTTTGCTATCTTTTTCGTGAAGCTTTTTATTAATTTTTGCAATATGCTCACTATCTTTTATCCCATCTCCTAAGCCTGGACTATCCCATAAAACAAGGTTTCTTCCTATTTCGTATTTTTTAATCTCCATTGTTTGTGGTTTGCTAGTAGTGCCGATTTCGCTAAATTCTTGTTTGTATTCATCGCCCATATTAAAAAGCGAATTAATAGTAGAGCTTTTGCCAACTCCTGTTCCGCCTGTAATTAATATATTTAGCTTTGTGTTTGCTAGTTTTTTGATATTTAGCTTTAGCTTATTTTTATCTTCTTCATCTAAATCTGATTTGTTTAACAACTCATCTAATTCTGCATACTCTTCTTTAGATTCTTCTTGTTCTTTATAGCATTTCATAACTTCTGTTATATTAGACATATCAGGTATTAATGCTGTTGAAGTTGGTTTTTGATAGTTTAAAATATCTTTTGATTTAAAGCTGATATGATATGCTTCTTCAATTAAAGCAGCTAATTTCATTCTGTTTTCTAAATCAAAATCTAAATCTTTTAATAAAATATCTAAATATTCCTTAGGGCATGTAGATAGCATTAAATTAGCAAAAATTGTTGGTTTGCTTTTTTCTTTAACAAAATTTAAAATGTTTTCTTTTAATATTTCTTTTTTACTTTCTTCTAGGTCTGTAAATTCTTTTAAAATTCTTTTGATTTCCATTTTTTATCCTTTTTATTTTTAATTTTTAAATATTTATGATTAGATAAAAAATGCTTTCTAAGTTCCTTTAAAAATAGATGAATGTTTTTGAGTATATCCTAAAGAGTTATACCCCCCCCCCCATATAAAAGAAAAAATAACTTTCATTTATTCTCCTTTCTTGATTTTTCTTGATTATAACACATTGAATGTCAAAATTCTGTCCATATAAAATTTTTTAAAAATATTTTTTAAATTTCATTAATTTTTACAAGAATTTGAATTAATAATTTAAAAAAAACTATGATTTAGATTTAAGTATTTTATATAAATAAAAGGAATTTCAATTAAGAAATTCCTTTTGTAGTGTTTATTAGAATTTATTCTTCATAACAGCTTCAACAGCAATGCTAGCCATTAAATCTACTTCATCTGATATTTTATTAGTATTATCAGCTACTACTACATTAGCGCGTGTTAGCTCATCTATACTACTTATTGCTTCATTTATTTGAGATATTGCTTGAGTTTGTTCTTTAATGCTTTCACTCATATCATTTATGCCTTGAGTTAATACATTAACACTTGCTTCTATTTCTGTTAGTGATTTTTGAGTGCTTTCAGCTAGCTTTCTTACTTCATCAGCAACTACAGCAAAGCCCCTTCCATGCTCACCTGCTCTTGCTGCTTCTATTGCAGCATTAAGTGCAAGTAGATTAATTTGTTCTGCTATATCTTTAATCATAGTAATAACATTTTTAATATCTTCTCCGTTTTTAATAACTTCGTTTGATTTTTGATTTACTGCATGCATAGATGCACTCATCTCTTCTACTGCTGCTGCACTTTCTTGTAAGCTACTTGCTTGCTTTCTTGCACCTTCGTTTATATCTTTA